>NZ_PINZ01000004.1:0-145187 GCF_002810305.1 Halomonas sp. 141 | reverse complement strand
CAGGGTCGTCCTGACGGACGACGCGCTATCCCTCCCCGCACTAGAAGTGCGGGGTTTCTCGCGCAAAGACTGATGAAGCCATACATCAGGTAAGGCAGCATGACGTACTTGACCCGCTGGAGCAGAAAGCCCGGCGGGACCTGCTTGTCGTAACGCACGGCGAAAACGAATATCGAGATGAACAGGAACACGGGGGTCCCTAATACCAGGGGAATCCGCATGAGGTCGGTGGCCAGGTTATCTACCCGCTGGTTCAAATGGTCCAGCCAATGAAACAAAAAAACGGCAATGCAGCCGTAAGCACGCAGCCAGTAGATTTCCTCGATTTTCTGCATCCAGCCTCTCGGTTTTCCCCCAGCGCACCGCCTAGCCACTATCCTGTTAACAGCGGCCGGGAGTGAACACCCGCAAGCAGCCTGTTGTCCGACCTTGTAAATGCCCGTAAATTCCGGAGGCCCCGTGATCAAAAGAGCTGCCCTGCAACGCATTGCCCTGCTGGTTGGACGCTTGACCGGACTCTTTGGCTGGCTATTGCTGAGCAACGTAGCACTGGCAGGCGAGGTGGTGCGCGAGCAGTTCTACTCCCCCACGCTGGGCCATAATTCCCCTTACACGCTGTATTTACCCGATGGCTATGACAGCCAAGCGACAACGCCCTACCCCGTGATCTACCTGCTGCACGGTTCTTTCGGTAACGAGCTGGATTGGGCCACTCGGGGCAACCTGCCACAGGTGGCAGATCGGCTGATTCAGGCAGGACATATTCCCCCCGCCGTGTTCGTCATGCCAGGTAGCCGCAGCTGGTGGGTAGATGGCCATAACGAACCCGCCCGCAGCGCTTTTTTCAATGACCTGATGCCTCACATCGAAGCCCACTACCACGTGGGCACCACTCGTGAGCAGCGAGGAGTGGCCGGGCTTTCGGCAGGCGGCTACGGCGCGCTGAACTTCGCGCTGGAACGCCCCGAAATGTTTGCCGCCGCCGCCGCGCTGAGCCCCGCCAGCTACGTGCCCACGCCGCCCAGCAACTCCTCGGCGCACCGCCACCCCGCCTTTCTGGATGAGCGGGGCCAGTTCGACCAGGCACAATGGGAGCGTCTCAACTACACCGCTCATCTGGAGCACTATCGTCTGCAGGTCACGCCGCGCCCTACTGCCGAACAGAGTGACACCCCGCCGGTGCCGCTTTACATCAGCGCCGGACGCAGCGACGTGTACGACGCCGAATACCACGCGCGCCAGCTACGCCAGACCATGGAACGCATTCAGCCAGGACTGGTGCGGCTGGACCTGTACCCCGGTGGGCACACCTGGCGTGTATGGCGAGCCAGCCTACCCGCCGCGCTCAACTTCCTGTTCCAGTACGTGGGTCACGAAGCACCTGGCGAAACGGGCGCATAGAGCACCGCCTGGTTACGCCCCTGCGCCTTTGCCTGATACATCGCCTGGTCGGCGCAATGGATCAGTGTGGACTCTTCAGCAGCGTGCAGGGGCAGCAGGGCCTCTTCGGCACCCACGGGCCCGCCCAACATGGCCACGAACTCATCGCCCCCAATGCGCCCCACACGGTCGCCCCCGTGCAGCCGTTGCCGAAGACGCTGAGCCACGGCCTGCAGTAACTGGTCACCGACACCATGGCCAAAACGGTCATTGACCGGCTTGAAATCATCCAGAGCGATGAACAGCAGCACCAGCGGTGTATCGCATCATTTGGACTGGGCGATGGCGCCGCTCAAGTGGCTGAAGAACAGTGACCGATTGGGCAAGTCGGTCAAGGTGTCGTGCTGGACCAGATGCAGCCTTTTCTGCTCCATCTCCTGGCGTGGCGTCACATCATGGGAAATCCCCAGAAAGCTCATCACCGGCCCCTGCTCGACCAGCTGGGAAAACGTTGCTCGCTGGAGCGCAGCGCGGCCTCCAGCGCCTTACGCTGGGTAATGTCGGTGGCGTAGCCTGTCCATAGCAGGCTGCCATCGGGCTGGCGGCGAGGACAATCGTGGGTCTCGACCCACAGCATCTCGCCATCGCGAAGAAACATGCGAAACCCACTTCGCCAGGGCGTCAAGGAGCGCGTAGGATGAAAGCGCTCCAGGACGGCTTCTGACCCCATGGCTTGCCAACCGACCGTACGCCGAAAAGCAGCATTGCCCTGAACGCACGCCTGGCCATCGCACATCATCACAAACAGCGGGGTCGCCGACTGCTCGAACAGCGCATGGTATAAGTGCATGGGCGCTCCGCTCTCTGGTTCGTAAACGATTAAGTTAAGCGGCCCAGCCCACGGTGTCCACGAACATTGGTTGACTTCTACCAACGCAAACTACACTGAAAAGGAACCCTTTTTTAGACCCACGAAAGGAAGCCTTCCTATGCATAAACACATTGAGTGGGACGACCCCGGCAGCGCGAGCGTGGTGGAGTACTTCAAGAACGACCCTGACCACACCTCCCCCTACCCCGGCGCTATCCTTTCCGCCCGCTACCAGGGCCGCATCGTACGCGTCAAAGTAGAAGCCTACCGTGACGACGACGCCGTCAGCATCGGCAGCGTCGCCGCCATCCTCGACGAACACGGCCACCGCTTCAAATCACACCAGAAAATCGACATCGGCGACATCGTCCGCCTACCCGACGACAAACGCGCCATGGAGCACTGGGAAGAGGAAGAAGAGAACGAAAAAGAGTAACCACGGCCCCCGCTCGGGCGACATGTTGGGGTGGGGGGTTAAGCACACTAGGCTAGTGCATTTGATCTTTAGAAAAGGTGTCAGCTTACATCGGTCAGCCAGCCATGCACTTCGATGGAAAGCTGCACCTTTCCAAGAAGTAGGCGTAATGCGAGGTTGGCTCGCCATCCCCAAATGCCTCATCTGTTTTCACAGGGCACACCAGGCGAATATTGGTCTCTCGCATTACCTGAAGAAGTGTAAGCAAAATATCGGCTAGGCTCCATGTAATAACGACAGGTAAAAAAGCTGATTCTCACTGCAAAGCTTCGCACACATGAACTATATCCTAAGCGGAGATCGGTCATAGATGCCCACGCCCTCCATGCTGGTGCCCGGTTCATCCCCGCTCGTGCGGGGATCGGGATGAGGCGTGGTTCGCGGCGCCCATCGACAGCGGTTCATCCCCGCTCGTGCGGGGATCGGCACGCGCATGGCCACCTGGTCCTGATCGTACACGGTTCATCCCCGCTCGTGCGGGGATCGGGAGCTTGACCTGCTTGCGGATCTCTTTGCTGGCGGTTCATCCCCGCTCGTGCGGGGATCGGATGTGGGGACTGGTATCTGGTAGCGGCATGGCCGGTTCATCCCCGCTCGTGCGGGGATCGGCCTGGAATGCGATAAACCACTTGCCCTTCGCGCGGTTCATCCCCGCTCGTGCGGGGATCGGGCGGCAAGTGCAGGTAAACCCATTGACCCACCCGGTTCATCCCCGCTCGTGCGGGGATCGGATGCTACGGGTAGTGCGCTCGAGCTTCGCTAACGGTTCATCCCCGCTCGTGCGGGGATCGGGACCGGGCACCCGCCCACCACCGGCCAGCGCCGCGGTTCATCCCCGCTCGTGCGGGGATCGGACTCTCCAGCGTTACCCCGGCCTCAATGGCAACGGTTCATCCCCGCTCGTGCGGGGATCGGGTCCTGACTGCATGGTGGGAACAGCAAGGGCGGGGTTCATCCCCGCTCGTGCGGGGATCGGTGGTTATCCAGGCGCGCACGGTGGCCAAGGGCCGGTTCATCCCCGCTCGTGCGGGGATCGGTACTCGCAATGTGACAGCAGCGGTACTGCTGACGGTTCATCCCCGCTCGTGCGGGGATCGGAACTGCTGCAGTTGGCGGTTCAGCTCGATGGCCGGTTCATCCCCGCTCGTGCGGGGATCGGCCCGAAGGCGTAACCCAGGGCTTCCACGTCAGCGGTTCATCCCCGCTCATGCGGGGATCGGTGTACCAGGTCACGAAGGACGAGTGCCTGGACCGGTTCATCCCCGCTCGTGCGGGGATCGGTGTACCAGGTCACGAAGGACGAGTGCCTGGACCGGTTCATCCCCGCTCGTGCGGGGATCGGACTGAGTCAGTTGGCCGAAGCGCTCGATAATGCGGTTCATCCCCGCTCGTGCGGGGATCGGCGAAGCGTCAATGCACAGCACGACAGGCCTGGCGGTTCATCCCCGCTCGTGCGGGGATCGGATGCTGACACTGGCTCTCATCCTGTTTTGCTACGGTTCATCCCCGCTCGTGCGGGGATCGGTACCGGGAACGCCTCAGCCAATTTGACAGCCACGGTTCATCCCCGCTCGTGCGGGGATCGGCGCCTGGTCTTTCTTCGTCGCGGCCGCGTAGACGGTTCATCCCCGCTCGTGCGGGGATCGGTAAGTTATATTTCAAATCACTTAATTTTACATCGGTTCATCCCCGCTCGTGCGGGGATCGGTGCCCGCTGTACGCGTCGTTGATCTCTTTGATCGGTTCATCCCCGCTCGTGCGGGGATCGGCTTGGTCTAGCTCGCTTTCGCGGATGCTGTCGCGGTTCATCCCCGCTCGTGCGGGGATCGGCTTCGCGAGCCAGGACGCGGCGTTCTTTTGGGCGGTTCATCCCCGCTCGTGCGGGGATCGGAAAAACGAGATAACAGTTCAGGATCAGCTAAACGGTTCATCCCCGCTCGTGCGGGGATCGGCCACTCGGTGATCTGCTGAGGGGTGTTATGGGCGGTTCATCCCCGCTCGTGCGGGGATCGGCGTTTGAGCCAGTCCGCGTAGTCCTGCCGGAGCGGTTCATCCCCGCTCGTGCGGGGATCGGGTTTGCCGCGCTGTGCCAACCGAAGCCCGAAGACGGTTCATCCCCGCTCGTGCGGGGATCGGCTGGTGCTGGGCGGCGATGATTTCGCTAAAGCCGGTTCATCCCCGCTCGTGCGGGGATCGGACGCGCATCTCGTACTGAGGGTGCGGATCTGCCGGTTCATCCCCGCTCGTGCGGGGATCGGTCTCTTACACATGGCTGGTTGATGGAAAGGGCCGGTTCATCCCCGCTCGTGCGGGGATCGGGGTGTAGCTGCTGTCGGTGAGGCTGTGGGTTACGGTTCATCCCCGCTCGTGCGGGGATCGGATGGGCGCCTGACCGAGGAAGATCTAATGCTGCGGTTCATCCCCGCTCGTGCGGGGATCGGACCCACGACGACCATGATTGGATGCTGGCCAGCGGTTCATCCCCGCTCGTGCGGGGATCGGGAGAATTTCGGCCTCGATCTGCACCGCCTCATCGGTTCATCCCCGCTCGTGCGGGGATCGGGGCATTCACGTTTGGCGATCCCGAGCCTGTTACGGTTCATCCCCGCTCGTGCGGGGATCGGACATGCGGGCTTTTTTGAACCATCAAGTAATCCGGTTCATCCCCGCTCGTGCGGGGATCGGCGGCAATTTGCGATGCAAAGCTGTCAACCGCGCGGTTCATCCCCGCTCGTGCGGGGATCGGGCCGCCGAGTTCGCCAAGCTGGTGACGGACGGCGGTTCATCCCCGCTCGTGCGGGGATCGGTGGAATATTTAGCCTGTGGAGGCCCCGAATCACGGTTCATCCCCGCTCGTGCGGGGATCGGGCCGCTGGTTAAGCTCACCCAGGCACTGGTCGCGGTTCATCCCCGCTCGTGCGGGGATCGGATTGGCCCCGGGGTGGGGGAAGGGTTAGGCTGCGGTTCATCCCCGCTCGTGCGGGGATCGGGCTGGCATCGCGGGCGATGGCCTGTAGCTCGTCGGTTCATCCCCGCTCGTGCGGGGATCGGTCCTCGAATAGCACAGGCGTCAGCGGCGTGTACGGTTCATCCCCGCTCGTGCGGGGATCGGCGTCAAGTTGCTCTGAATATTGAAGTGTACAGCGGTTCATCCCCGCTCGTGCGGGGATCGGCGTTGTGTGACTGTGTTCGCTAGTACAAACGACGGTTCATCCCCGCTCGTGCGGGGATCGGGATAGTCATAGCCGAAGCGGGCAATCCAGTGACGGTTCATCCCCGCTCGTGCGGGGATCGGCTGCTTTCAAAGCGTGGTCGCGAGTTCCGGCGCGGTTCATCCCCGCTCGTGCGGGGATCGGGCGGATCAGCGTGGTATCGGCAACCGGGTTATCGGTTCATCCCCGCTCGTGCGGGGATCGGACCACCTATCACCGCCCAGCTAGCACCCGCCACGGTTCATCCCCGCTCGTGCGGGGATCGGGGAGAAATACTATGTGGTTCAAAAACATTCAGCGGTTCATCCCCGCTCGTGCGGGGATCGGATGCTTCGCAGCTATGACTAGGGTCGCCGTATCGGTTCATCCCCGCTCGTGCGGGGATCGGAGTCTGGAGCGTATCTGTGGCCTCAGCTAGCGCGGTTCATCCCCGCTCGTGCGGGGATCGGCGTGGATGCCCTTAAGGGCACTGTAGCGACCCCGGTTCATCCCCGCTCGTGCGGGGATCGGCCGTACTGCACTCAAGCCGACCTGGTCGAGCGCGGTTCATCCCCGCTCGTGCGGGGATCGGAAGAGGAACGGCCCGAATGAACAACCTCATCGCGGTTCATCCCCGCTCGTGCGGGGATCGGCTCAACGACACGCAAGTGTTCATGTCCGATAACGGTTCATCCCCGCTCGTGCGGGGATCGGATCCAGAAGCAAGCCGCCGACCAGCAGGGGCGCGGTTCATCCCCGCTCGTGCGGGGATCGGGTAGTAGATGGTGCCGCCTGCGTAGGCCACGTCGGTTCATCCCCGCTCGTGCGGGGATCGGGCGGCGCTGGCTAAATTACTCATCATCGTCGCCGGTTCATCCCCGCTCGTGCGGGGATCGGGCCACCCAGTGTGTCGAACATGCTGGCCGCGGCGGTTCATCCCCGCTCGTGCGGGGATCGGTCCCCACCTATCGGAAGGCGGTTACCCACAGCCGGTTCATCCCCGCTCGTGCGGGGATCGGATGCCAGAGCCGGCGGTGGCGCGTTCTACGCGCGGTTCATCCCCGCTCGTGCGGGGATCGGCTAGGCCTGATCGTGTTTGGGGGGCACCGTCGCGGTTCATCCCCGCTCGTGCGGGGATCGGGCCGTACTGGCCAGGTGGCTGGTCGGGTAGCACGGTTCATCCCCGCTCGTGCGGGGATCGGCGCTGATAGATCCCCCTGCAGGCTCTGGTAGCCGGTTCATCCCCGCTCGTGCGGGGATCGGGGCAACGTCATTGCGGGCGAAGTGCCCGCGCGCGGTTCATCCCCGCTCGTGCGGGGATCGGTGCCGCCCGCTTCATTGGCCGCCAGAATCGCCCGGTTCATCCCCGCTCGTGCGGGGATCGGGCTGAGTGACACGCGCCCAATATCGGCCAGCGCGGTTCATCCCCGCTCGTGCGGGGATCGGGTCGTGCCACTGGCGTGCCTGTTCGGGCATGTCGGTTCATCCCCGCTCGTGCGGGGATCGGTTCCACTTGGGAGGTTGACATGGAACCTTTTACGGTTCATCCCCGCTCGTGCGGGGATCGGGCGGCGTCGGCTGGGCGCTGGTAGCCGGTTATCGGTTCATCCCCGCTCGTGCGGGGATCGGTAGCCGCCCTGAATAAACGATTTGAACAACCCCGGTTCATCCCCGCTCGTGCGGGGATCGGTGCCCGCCGTCGCCGAACGCCATGTAGGCGATCGGTTCATCCCCGCTCGTGCGGGGATCGGATCCACCACGCGGGCCAGGCCAGCGTCGCGGGCGGTTCATCCCCGCTCGTGCGGGGATCGGGCGAAAATTGGCCGCTACGGAGGGCGGTTTTCCGGTTCATCCCCGCTCGTGCGGGGATCGGACTTGTTGTAGATATTTGATCTACAAGAAGAAAATAGCAGATAAAAATTCTACCAGCTATTTTGCTGACTTTTTAACCACTTTAAATTATTAAAGATCAAATAAAATCAACTAGTTAACTTGCGGCGGTAAAAAGCGCACCAAGCGTAATCCGTCATGATCAACCGGCTCTCGGCGGTTTTCACCGTAGGTTTGAAATTCAAACCCCGATTCATGGTTGCTTGCCCAGGCCATGGCGACGTTGCCATCTTCAGCTAGCGCTTCGACCTGCTCCCAGATCATTTCGCGAATGCGCCTGCTTACATCACCCACATAAACACCGGCTCTAATCTCTAAAAGCCACACTGCTAACCTGCCACGTAGGCGTGGCGGCACGGCTTCTGTAACCACTACGAGCATCGCCATTTATCCGCTCCTGTGCCCGGCATCACCGACCGACGGTGGTTCTGGAATTGCAGGTGGCACAGCATCAGGTGCTGGAGGTGGGGGCTGAATCTCGCCTGCGGCCAGCACATCTTCGATCATGGGAATCAAGCGCTGGAGAATGCGAGACTGCTTGAATGCATCGCGGCAAGCGATACGAACTTCTCTTTCCGGCAGAGGCGGATTACGCGAAGCGACTCTAAAAGCTGCGGGCACTACCGTTTCGAACTTCACAATGTCGGCAATATCGTACACAAAGCTCAGCGGCTTACCGGTGTGCAGATACCCAATCGCTGGGGCATAGCCTGCGGCCAAAATAGCGGCTTCGGTAATCCCATATAAACAGGCCGTTGCTGAGGATAGGCATTGGTTAGCGACATCCGATGCATCCCACTGTTTTGGATCGTAACGGCGTCCGTTCCATTTAACGCCGTACTGTTTGGCTAATAGTTGGTAGGTTTTGCGCACCCTTGCGCCCTCCATACCACGCAGTTGCTCGATGCTGCGACGAGAAGGTGGCTCTTCACCAAAACGCAGCTCAAACATCTTGCGTACCACTTTAAGACGCAGCTTTTCATCCAACGCCAGCTGCGCTTGGTAAAGCAATTTGTCTGACCGTGCGCCGCCGGGTTGCCCAGCACTATAGAGGCGTACGCCAGCATCGCCTACCCAAATCAGTAGCGTACCTACCGTAGCCGCAAGCTTAATGGCGGCATGCGAAACCCGGGTGCCCGGCTCCAGCAACAGACAAGCCACTGAGCCAACCGGGATATGCATTCGCTCGCCGTTCACCTCGTCAATGACGACGAAAGCACCGTCACGCACGTCTATCTGTCCCATCCCGATAAAGATCATCGACATACGGTCTTTTTCGGGAATGGGCTTTAGTGGAATAAAGCCCATGTTGCCTCCTAAGGTCGGCGCAGTAGTAGCAAACCTCCACCGAATGCCTTGGCCCGCCCAATGCCGTGAGCCATGGTTTCGATCAGCTTTCCTGGATGGGTCACTTCCAGCAGACCTTCGTAATCCACCGTGGAGAATTGAACTGGCTTGCCGCTGCCTTTGTTCAATACATGTTGACGGTAGGCACCTAACTCTGGCGTCACCGGTAGGCGAAAGCCCCACGTTTCAGCACGGCTTTCGAGCCACTCACGGGCCTTACTATTCATCGCCTCAACGCAAGCTTGGCTAGTACGCTGCCCCGGCGCGAATGGCTTTTTGGCGACCATTAACACATCGGCACGTTGGCCACGTTGCCCCGGCACATGCACTGCCATCGTGGGGTTAGCACGCAGGCGGAATGCCAACATATCTCCCGCTTTTAGCTCAGGTGCATAAGATTTACTCTCTGCAGTAAGCAAGCCTGCCACTGATACAGGTTCACGGTCTGAAAGAACATAAAAGAGCGGCAACCCTTTTATGGCTTTACCCTCTTCGGCTTCTTCTATTTCCTGCCGGAAAAGAAACGGGCGAGGGCCTTCATGCTCGGGAAATAGCTGCCACAAAAGCTGATGCGCGGTGTAGGCTTCTGCATTCATCACATCAAATAGCTTGTCACGAGACAGCCCGTTCAGGTCGACACGTACACGGGAGAGATACATTAGCGTGCCTCCTCTGCTGCTACTGAGCGGCGAAACTCTAACCGAGGGCCAAACTGCCAACGGCGGCGATTTAGCGGCAAATCCCATACATCGTTGTACTCTGCCACTTGGCTGCCATCTAAACCACTCGCCTCGCCTTCCCATGCGTATAATGCTTCATCGGGAAAACGCAGTGCCTTTCTGTCTTCTTGGCAGTTAACCGCCAGCTTAGGAAACACCACATCCAGGGCTTCTTTAAGCGTGGGGCACTGCCGTAATTGAGGAGCAAGGGGCGCAGAGGGCGGGCAGGATTTGCGCCCTAAATAAAGCGGGTAATGGGGCGTTTTTAGCGCTTGCTCCAGTTCAGAAAGCGTCAACGTTGCTTCTGGCGTTAGCCAGACGGCTACTGTCCATAGACCGTCGCAGCGATAATCCCGGCTAGAGAGGATTGTTTTCAACGCATCGCGCGGGCCGCTTAGTTCTTCTTTGCGAGTTTGGTAGCTCACTTTTGACTGTGCGGCAGGCATCTGAACCGTGTGGTAGTCGCGCATTAACATACCGGAGGTGTACTGTTTTACGCCCATGGCAATGCTGTCACGCAGCTCCATTTGGCCTGCATCGTCATCACGACGAATACCTAGAGCGGCCCCCAGCAGTCCCAAAACAGCCCCTTTGCCCGGATAAGTCGCCGTAGGGCGCGTTTCACCAACGGCGGCCTCGCCCCAACTGGCAAGCGGCGCATAGAGCCGAAAAATAAGATAGTCGGTCATGCCGCCTCCTTACTGGTCGGCTTTTAAGAAAGCGATCAGCTCTGTAAGGCTGCCTTTTTGAACATTGCCTTTTAGCTGCGGTTCTTCATAGCCGGTCTCGGCGCTGGTGACAAAGCGACTGTCAGCACCTGCGTCATAAGCGCCATCAAACGCGTTAGCCTGCTCTTCAATACGCTTAATAGCATCGAGTGCTTGATCTTGCCCCGCGACCGGACGCAGATAAGCAGTGGAGAGTGAACGCGGCTGCTGGTTGCCTTTTTCAGCCAGCACGTAGCTCGCATGGGCGCGGGAACCAAAGCTGTTTTGCTTGCCTTTGGGTGACGTTTTAGCCGCAGCTTCCACCAACGCAGCAATCGCCTGATCGGCTAGCTCACTGTTGCCCTGCAAGTTCTCAACCAACTGCTGCCGGTCAATGCAGATATAGAGATAGAACAGCCCGGCACCAAAACCCGATTCGCCAATATGCGCCGCACCCCGGTCTTGATCGCCGGTGTTTAAGTCATCAACAGCGGTAAAGTAATCATCTTCCACTTCGGCAGCATGCACAGTGATCGCATGGGCCACTTGGCAGGCGGCATCGACGTTATATTCAGGTACCGCTGCTAACATACGGCCAAACAGAGCGACATCGGCGGCGGCAGGTTTGTGGCGCAATAGCTTTAATTCATCATCGTGTGGCTCGCGCTTCTCTGCCGCCAGCGTTTCAACCAATGCGCTGATCGCTTGGCGCTCCTCCAAGCCAACGTGCACTAGCTGCTCAATCTCAAACTCTTTAGCTTCGCCTTTTTCTACTTTACGCAGCTTGCCAAACACACCGGCTATTTTTTCTGCGCTCGCTGCTGCAGTTTTTTCATCCAGCCCTTTTTCTTTCAGTTCTTTATAGGCTTCAGAGCCTAGACGCTTGGTGCGTGTACCCACATGCCCCGCCAGTGCTTCTTCAAAGAGAGCAGAGGTACGCCAGGTACGCTTGAGGCTTTGCGACGAAACACGTAGGCGCTTGGCACCACCCATCAAGGCAGTTTTGGGACGGCCTAAATCATCGCGGTTGAGGTTGGCGGGCGGATAAGAAGTCAGCAGGTGCAGTTGAATAAAGTGGCTCATGAATAACTCCATTCGTGATGTCTATGTGAAGCCAGGAGGGTTGATCGTCAGTCGTAAAAATCAGTCGCTGCCATGGCTATAGCGAGATGTTGCAGCGAAATAGTCATTTGCCAGTACAAACCCAAGACGGTGAGTGGGCTTGGCAGATAAACGCCCACGATGCTCACGCCACCAGAGCGCGATAACACTCGCCAGCAGCACGACACTGATATCTTTCTTGTCTGCAAGCGCCAGCGCCCGGCGTAAGCGCTGAATGAACTCTTCCGGCGTACGGCAGGAAAGAAGTTGCTGAAAACGCAGCTCACTCATCAGCGGTTTTTTGGTTTGCTCTTTTTGCTGGCCAAGGCGCAAGGCTAACGATGCGCCCTTCTTTTCTTCGCGCAACTCCGCAGCTATTAACGCAATGCATGCCCACACTTGTAGCTTTTCATCGCGATAATCCGTTTGTTTCGTCGCTTCTGGCAGCATCGCCCATAGCTCACGAAAACCTTGGGTTAACATGGCGGCCTCGGCAGTATCACAACGTCGCAGTACTGCTCTCACACCACGGGGCAGTGGTGGCTGAGGGGTGAATGCTTTCAAGGCCTGTGGGGTTAACGTCAACCGCTGCCACCAGCGGCGCAGGGCGACAGCTTCATCCAACTTCAAAGCGACGAGCGCTTTTTTCTCCGCCTCGGACAAAATATCTTCTTTTTCGATTGTTTCCGGCGTCTCCACATCACTCATCAGGCGTCTCCTGTCGTTGTTGCAGCAGAGGCCGCATTACGCTTGGCCTTCGCGGAGGGGTCAAAATCACCCTGTTGGATAAAGTCACTTACCACTTTGCTACCTTTGCTCTTGCCGCCAAGAAAGCTTTGCAGCTGCCGATGGGCAGCCGTAGCACGTTCAAGATCCATGCTTTCCTGGGAACCGCTTAGGGCTAGGTCTTCGAATACACGCATGGCTTCACGCTTGAGGGCGAAGTACCAACGCTCAGCAATGTCAGGAGGGATATGCGGTGGCGGCGCGTCTTGTTGCAGCACCTGCTGCAGGGCTAACAACGCTTTAAAAAATTCAGGCTCAGTGGCATCGTAAAACTGGTTATCAATGGCGCTCATATCGCCCTTGGCATCCGATGGCCGTGAGAACCAGGCGTTTTTAACCTGAGTACGCACCATCCAGGCGATATTGCGCGACAGCTCGGTCAGTTGGTGAACCCAGGCACGCAGCTTTTCCTGCTGGCCTTGTGGTATTTCCACCAAAGGCATTTCGACGCTATACCAGCCCCGCGGCTTCATGTTGTCCATGTCGTAGCCGAACACCCATAAACGTGCCTCTCTCAGCAGCGCCTGAATGTCTTCTCCACGACTTCGCTCTTGTGTCACTAGCTTTTGTTTGTTGAGGTAACTTTTCAGCACTGCAGCCGCGATTGCGCCGCTGCTTTCTTCATCGTTAAGCACAAAGCCTGACCAGTGCCGATAGCCAAGCCCACCCGGCTGGCCTTTGCTGGAAAGCGGCAGTTCATTAGGCTTTTTTGGATCACGTCGGTAGGGGGTTAGCGGGTGTAACCAAGGGCCGTCGTAGTTGGCTCCCTGTTTCTTGGCGCGTAATTCGCGCACCACACGATTGGTTTTTCGGCCACAAATATCACACAGGCATTCATCGGCTTCTTCAAATAGCAGCCGAAAGCGGCGCGGCATTGACCAGTAAGCGTGCAGGGGGTGGGTATCTTCAGGCAGCACCTCGGTGCCTTTTTTATCGCTTACCCGCGTATTGGTCATCCAGAAAAATAGCGAAGGTTCTTTTGGATGCGGCGCAGTCCACTGCTGGCCTTTTTGGGTGGCCTCTTTCTGTGTGATGACGTTTAGCCACAGACGCTCCCACAGGCTGGCATCTGATGACTCAGGCATCACTAACGTTGTCAGTGGGCCACCACCACGCAAGCCCACACGGATACCAGCACCGCCCGCAGGGGCGTTAATCTGCATGGTATACAGTGCTATGGCCGCGCAGGCGTCACACATCACCTCAACACGGCCGCGCTTGACGAAAAAGTCGGTATTATTTTTGATACCGTTGGCACCAGGAGCATCGATCAATAAACCACTGACGGTCGCGTTTTTAACATCGTCCAGCGGGTCAAGGTCCTGCATAAAGCGGGGGCCATCGCCGTCCAGCTCAAAAGCGCTACTGAAAGGCGCGAATGCTTTATCCAACGCTGCAACACTGGGTGGCTCCATTAACACATCAAGCCAGTCATCATGGGTTTTCGGCGGCAGCGCCGTTTGTAGCAGGCCGATCAGAAACTGGTAGGCCGCTCCCTGAAAGTCTGCTCGCGGCAAGGCGAGGTTGATTACATCAGGATCAGCTAGCGCAGAAGGGGGGAGATACTCTACCTTTCCATTTCTCAATAGAAAGGGTAGCCAGGAGTCTTCAAGTAAATTCATGTACACCTCGATAGTGTCGTCTGGTGTCGGCGCTTCGTTTACACTGAAAAATATTAGGATTATTCATAAGGCGGAGAGGATCAGGACAATGGCAATTCATTACGAGCAGGATGCCTATGCCTGGGCGCTTGAACAGGCCGGGCTCCTTCGCGCTGGAAAAGTGGACAAGCTGGATCTTGAGCATCTTGCCGAGGAGATTGAGAGCATGGGGAAAAGCGAGCGACGCGCCTTGATTAGCCAACTGGCCCGCTTGCTGATGCACCTGCTGAAATGGGAACACCAACCCGAGCGGCGTTCGCGTAGCTGGCGGTTGACGATTCAAGATGCTCAAACCAAGGTGAATCGCCTGCTGAAAGATAACCCTAGCCTCAAGGCATCGCTGCCTGAACTGATGAGCGAGGCTTACGACGATGCTCGCCGTGCCGCTGCGATTGAGACTGACCGAGAGCCGCAGGAATTTCCGGAGCAGTGTTTGTACAGCTTCGAAGAAGCCATGAGTTTTCAACCTAGCGAACATTGATTGCCTCATGGCGCTGGCTCCTTACTGCCTAGCCTAACTCCCCACTGGGTGTCGTAGTCACAATTAGGATCATCGCTAGGCAGCCAGGGCTGGACATACTTCAGCGCTTTATGGCGCTCTTGCAGGGTAAGCCATTGGCTTTCGTAGCGATACGGTAGGGATGCGAGCTTTGACGCCTGGCTTTGGCGTAACTTTACCTGGCTGAGCATATCGGCATGGCGGCGCTCTCCCGCCCACAGCGACAGCTCGTTATCGTCGGTGAGTAACAGCAACAAAACATTGATCGTAGGCTCATCCATCAGCCTTGTGCCTATCTCTTGCTCTTCCTGCCACTGATCGCTTTTTATATAGCCCTCTTCCAGGTTGAGCGCATTGAAATTCGCCATAGAGCCTGCCGTTCTCTGCATTCCTTTTTGCTCGTAACGCGCTCCCTGCAGAGCATCAGGAATATCGTCAGGTACTGAGCCATATACACCTTCAATAAGATCTCTTGCCTCTTCGGGCATACGTATCGCTTCCAGGCGACGTAATACTCCTTGGGTTAACCAGCTTAACGAGGTATCGCGGTAAACCGCCTGGGTACCTGGCAGCGTGCGCTTGAGCCAATGCTCATCGGGATCATCCGCCCAAGGAGGTGCTAGCACCAGCAGGCGCGGCTGGCAGCGCTCACCACGCTGGTGGCGTTGTAACCGCCCTGCCCGTTGGATCAATAGATCGATGGGGGCAATGTCGCTGATCATCACATCCACATCGCAGTCGAGAGACTCCTGAAATACCTGGGTACTGATCAACACTTGACCCTGACGTATTTCAGGCGTTGAGCCTTTGCCTAAGCGCTCGATGACCTGGGACTCAATGCGCTGCCTATCCACCATGGCAAAGCGGCTGTGGAACAGCAGACAGCGTTCAGGATCAGGGTGCAGGGCAGCGATGGCTTCGAATGCACGAATAGCGTCATCTACCGTATTGCGCACCCAGGCGATGCACTCACCGGCCTCTACTGCTGCCAGCACCGCCTCTATCGCCTGTTCTTCTTCGGTTAGCCAAGCGACTTCAACACTCCTGGACACCTCTTTGCGCGAGCCCAGCGGCAGCTCTAACGGTTGCCCTTCGCTCACATGGGTCAGTAACGGAAAGTCCTCTTTTTGTGGTTTCGTTGGTGACAGCCCAAGCCCTGTTTGCCAAGCAGCCATCAAGGTACTGCGCATGGCACGCGGAAGCGTGGCGGTCAGCAGAATCGCGCTACCGCCCTGTCGAGCGTGATAGCTCAGCAGTTGGCTCAGCAGGGTCTGCATGTAATTGTCGTAGGCGTGAACCTCATCAATGACGAGCACCTTTCGCGCTAGCCCGTATAAACGCAGCGATTGGTGGCGAAACGGCAAAATGGCCATCAATGCTTGGTCGATGGTGCCGACACCGACCTCTGCAAGCAGTGCTTTTTTACGCGAATCCGCTAGCCATTGATTGCAGCGACTAGTGGCCGACAGCTCGCTAGCGGTGTAATCCAAATCAGTAGGCTGAGGTGCGGAAACGGCGGCGATAAAATCGTCGTTTAACTCTCGCGCGCCGTGAGCAAGAACAAAAGAGGGGATAGATTCAGCGGTGTAAAAGCGGCGGTGCAAATTGCCCAGCCGCGAATACATGGCGTTCGAGGTGGCCATGGTGGGCAGTGCAAAATAGAGCCCATCGCCGTGGCCTGCCGCCAATAGACGTTGCGTCAGAATACAGGCGGCCTCGGTTTTGCCTGACCCGGTGACATCTTCCAGGATAAACAACTGCGGCACATCCGTTAGTGCCACTGTCTCGGCGGCATGCTGTAAAGGCGTTGGCGTGAAGGATTGTTTGCCAAACCAGTCGGTCATGCTCGCGTAAGGTAATGGTTCGGAAACCTTGTTAAACCCTGTTTCTTCCAATGCTTTCTCAGCATTGTGTAACGCAATTTGCCAATAATCGGCGAGAGGTAGCTGCTCTTGAAGGTAGGGGAAGTGATCCTGGTTCGAACCCAACCAGTCGCTTAAGGTTGCCCAGCCTGCGATTGACCAGCTTAGCGTCTGCAGGGCATAAACCCACTCTTCTGAAAACAGCTGCTCGATTGGCCACTCTGGCGGAACGACGTTGGCCCAATCGGCAATAAACTGCCGCGTTGCCTCTGCATCATCAGCGTGTTCATCACGACAAAAAAACCTTTCTATGCCGATATTGCCTGCGCTTACTGGCTGGCCGTGATGACCAAAAAAGGGGGGTGAGAGAACAGAAAAAGCTGCGCGAAGTGCTTTGCGCTCAGCGCGCGTCAAGCTTGTTGTCCACTTCAACGTGCCATCTTCCAACCAGTCCAGATATTTTGTCTCCCAAATCACGTCGCCTAACCGGTCATGGCGCTCGGTATAAACGTATTGCGCAACACGAGGGACTAGTTTCACGTTCGAGGTCGGTTGGAAAAGTCCTTGAAAAGCGCGTGAGAACTTACCGATATCGTGCAAACCTAACCAAAAAACCAATAGGTTGCGCAGCGACTCAGGTTCCAGACTTAGCTGTGATGCCAAGCGCCGTGTTAGCGGCCTATCCGGCGAAAGCAATAGCCAACCCACCGCAGCCACATCCAGGCTGTGATACGGCAATAAATGGCACTCGACACTTTTCCCCTTGGCGTGTGCCTTTCCCCAGTAGTGGTAGTAAGTCACTGCTGCCTCCTTGCCTGATTAGACACACCCTATCTAAGCACTCTTCGCCCTGAAACACCATTGATCCTCATCACGCTTTGCCTACCCACTTTCCACGCTCATGGCACCTTTCCGCCGTGCTACGCTTAGCACTATCGTTTCGGTGACTCAGGTGTTTGGCCATGCAATTACGGCAACGTGTACAGAAGATGTTGGCGGCGGGGGCGTTGCTGATGCTGACACTGCCCTCCCAGGCGCAAACTGGAAATGAGTGGGCCACGTACGACCGCGTGTTCGAGAACGGAGCGCGTCAGGCGCAGTGGTGGGAGGCGGGCTGGAGCGGCATTTACGCGGCCAGCCTGGTGGTCGATGCCTACCAGTCCAGCGAGGCCAGCAGCCGCGATGACCGTTTCGATGCGCGCATTGGCGTGGTGAAGTCGGCGCTGGCGCTGGCGGGGACGCTCACCGATCGCCAGCCACATCGGGCGGCGCTGGCAGAGTATGAGCGGCTGAAGGCCCAAGGCGAGCTGAGCGGGGTGCAGGCGTTGGGCCTGCAGTTGGCCCAGGCAGAACGCGAACGCCGCGGCTGGGAAGCGCGGGTCAGCTCCCTGGTGGTGAACAGCGTGGCCGGCGCGGTGATTGCAGCCGATGGCCGGGAGCGGGATGGCGCGGTCAATTTTGCCACCGGCATGCTGATCAATGAATTACAGATCTGGACCCAGCCCCATCAGGCGTCCCGCGCGATCAACCACTTTCAACCGGCCCGTGTGTCGCTGGGCCCGGTCACGCTGGAAGGCGAATATGCCCTGCTGGTTACCCCTCAACAGCTGAGCGCGACCTGGCGGTTCTGAAGGTGGGCCAGGCTGCTTTCCGTGCTCGGCTTTCCGGGCACTTTTTATAGGTACGCTTGTCGTTGTCAGGGCCGCATGAGCGCGTAAAATATGCGGCTCTTTTTTTGTTTCTCTATTCGTTATGTTATAACTTATTTATTCGTGAGTGAGGTTGCTCGATGAGTGAGCACATGCATCGCCATAACAAGGAAGGTCCTTGTCATTTTTCGCTGATGTCGTTGTCGGCCACCAAACGGCTGGGGTTGGTCGCCCTTCCCCTGCTGGCGTTGTGGGGGCTGGTGGTGTGGGCAGGCGGGTGGCCGCTATGAGTGAGCGTTCCTCTTCGCGCCTGCAACTGCACGACCTGCACCTGGCACAGGGTGGTCGCACCGTGCTGGAGCATGTGGACGGCGACATCAAGCGCGGCGCGATCACCGCGCTGATTGGTGCCAACGGCGCAGGTAAAAGCACCCTGATTCAGGCCATCATGGGCGAACTCAGGCCCATCAGCGGCAAAGTGGTGTGCACGGTAGACAAGGCGCGTCGTGCCTGGTTGCCGCAGCAGCTGGCTCTGGACCTGACCTTCCCCATGAGCGTGGAAGAGCTGGTGATGACCGGCAGCTGGCCAAGCCATGGGGCCATGAAAGGTTACTGCGCGGCGCACTACCGCAAGGGTCGCGAGATCATGGCGCGGCTGGGCATCTCCCATTTGGCACATCGGCCACTGGGCGAGCTGTCCGGCGGCCAGCGCCAGCGGGCGCTGATTGGCCGCACGCTGATGCAGGAAGCCGAGCTGCTGCTGCTGGATGAGCCGTTCGCCAACGTAGACAGCGACACAGTGGATATCTTGATCCGTATCCTGCGCCAGATGGCCGATGAAGGCGTGACGATCATCATCGTGCTGCACGACATGGACCACTTGCGCCGCCTGGCCGATGAGGTGCTAATGCTGAGCGGCGGCCATGGCCGCTGGGTGGCACCGAGTGCCTTGCACACGCATCACGCCCCCGCCCAGGTGGTGCCCTTCTCGTTGGGAGGTCGTCATGCTGGCACTGCTTGACGCGTGGTTTATCGCGCCGTTCGACTATGGCTTCATGCGCCGCGCCGTGGTGGGTGGGCTGGCACTTTCCTTGGCCGCGCCGCCGCTGGGCGTGTTTTTGGTGCTGCGCGGCATGAGCCTGATTGGCGATGCCATGGCCCATGCCATTTTGCCGGGGGTGGCGCTGGGCTTCTTGCTGGCGGGGTTTTCGCTGCCGGTGATGAGTGTGGGCGGCGTGCTGTTCGGGCTGATGGTGGCGCTACTGGCCGGGGCCGTTTCCAAAATGGGCGGCCAGCGGGAAGACGCAGCCATGGCGAGCTTTTTCATCATTTCGTTGGCGGCGGGCGTCATGTTGATTTCCATGGGCGGCAGCAGCGTGGATTTAACCCACGTGCTGTTTGGCTCCATTCTGGCCATCAACTCGACCGCCCTGCTGCTGATTGCCGGTATCAGCACGCTCATCGTGGTCACGCTGGCGGTCATTTTCCGCTCGCTGGTGGTGGAGTGCCTGGACCCGCTGTTCTTGCGCGGCCAAAGCCGCCGCAGTGGCTGGGTGCATAGCGTGTTTCTGGGGCTGCTGGTGCTGAACCTGACGGCGGGCTTCCAAACCCTGGGCACGCTGATGGCCGTGGGGCTAATGATGCTGCCCGCCACGGCAGCCCGGTTCTGGAGCAAGCGGCTGGAAGGTTTGATCGGCATCGCGGTGGTGCTGGCCATGGTGTCGAGCACTGGCGGGCTGCTGCTGTCGTTCCATTTTGATACCCCTTCGGGGCCAAGCATTATCCTGCTCGCAGGGGTGGCTTACTTGTTGTCAGCGCTGTTTGGCCGCTATCACAGCTTAGCGGCCAAGCTGCGACGCAAGACCACGCCACTCGCCCTGGAGCAGACATCCTGATCATTCACTAAAGGAGTTTGTCATGTCCCTTTCCCATACGTCCCGCTGGCTGGTAGGCGTTTCCGCCATGCTGGCCCTGCCTGCCGCCATCGCCAATGAGCGTGTGCAGGTGGTCACCAGCTTCTCGATTCTGGCCGATATGGTCGAGAACGTGGGCGGTGAGCATGTCGAGGTCACTTCCCTGGTCGGCCCTGACGGCGATGCACACGTCTACTCGCCGCGCCCAGGTGATGCCCGTGCGCTGGCCGAGGCCGACCTGGTGGTCTTCAACGGCCTGCTGTTCGAAGGCTGGATGGAGCGACTGATCGACTCCAGCGATTATCAAGGCCCGGTGGTCACCGCAACGGATGGCATCAACGCCCTGGCCTACGCGGGCCATGACGATCATGGGCATGACGATCACGACCATGGACACGATCACGGGCATGATCATGGACATAGCCACGATCATGGGCACGATGCTCATGAACATGGCCATGATGACCATGAGCACGGCGACGATGATCCCCATGCCTGGCAGGACATGACCCAGGCGCGGGTCTACGTCGAGAACATCCGCGACGGCTTGATGGAAGTCGATGCGGACAACGCCGAGCAGTATCAGGCCAATGCCGATCGCTACCTGGCTGAAATGGCGGAGCTGGATGCCGAAATTCGTGCGCTGATCAGTGAGATCCCGGCTTCCGCCAGCGTCATCACCGGCCACGACTCCTTCGGTTACTTCTCCCGTGCCTATGGGGTCAACTTCCTGTCGCCGGTGGGGCTCTCTACCGAAGCAGATCCCAGCGGCGCCAGCATGGCAGCGCTGGTGGACGTGATCGAGCAGGAGAATGTTCAGGCGCTGTTCCACGAGAACATGACCAACCAGTCCATTATCGTGCAACTGGCCGAAGAAACCGGCCTGCCCATTGCAGGCACGCTTTACGCGGATGCGCTGGCCAGTGAGGGCGATGCCAGCACTTACCTGGGCATGATGCGCCACAACGCCACGGTACTCCACGCCGCCCTGGCCGAACCGGGCCATGATGATCATGGTCATGGCGACCACGACCACGACCACGACCACGACCACGACCACGACCACGACCACGACCACGACCACGACCACGACCACGACCACGGTGATCATGGTCATCGTCACTGATCATTGAGGTCAACGGCTGCTTACCGCTCAGTCTCACGCAGGTTGATCGTGGTGAGCAGCCACTGCCTGAAAGACGCCATGGCATGGGTTTCTGCCCGCGCTTGCAGGCGTGTCAGCCAGTACCCCCCTAGACTGACAGTGGTGTCGAAAGGCTGCACCAGCGCACCACTGCTCAGCTGCCGAGAAAACATCAACGGTGGCGCCAATGCCACGCCCACCCCTTGAAGCGCGGCTTCCACCATGGCAATGGAAGAGTCGAAGACGATGCTCTGGGTCGTGGGAAGGCTACGAGGCAATCCGGCGGCCAACAACCACTCGGCCCACTCATCGGCACGATACGAACGCAGCCAGGTTTCATGCAACACATCGGCTGGCGTGTCGAGCCGTGCAGCAATATCCGGAGCACACAGCACCGAAAGCGATGCAGGCAGTAGTGGCTGAGCCGCCGTGCCATGCCAGGCGCCCGTGCCAAAGCGAATCGCAAAATCGAGACCTTCAGCGGCTAGATCGGCACGATTGTTGTGGGTGGAGAGCCGTAAATTGACGAACGGATACGCGTCATGAAAGTCTGCCAGCCGTGGCAGCAGCCAACCCACGGCAAACGTACCCACCACACCCACGTTCAAGACCTCACGATGACGGCTTTCGCCTAACCGCTCCAACGTATGCGACATCTGATCGAACGCATTCTTCAGCACAGGCAACAGCAGCTCGCCTTCCTGAGTCAGCATTAGCCCTCGGGGCAAACGTGTGAATAGCGGCACCTTCAATAGCCCTTCCAGGCGCTTGACCTGATGGCTCACGGCCGCCTGTGTCACGTGCAGCTCTTCTGCTGCACGCGTGAAGCTCAAATGTCTGGCCGATGCCTCAAAGGCCCGCAGAGCCTTCAACGGCAAATAGGAACGCACTGCGCCACCCCCAAATTTTTCTAATAGCTCATGCAAAATCTTGCCATTTGTGGAGACCCATCGCGCTCTTTATTTTAGTCACCCGTGGCTTCTGTATCGACCAGAGCTGCCTTCCACCGACATGACTCATCGCAACAGGAGTTTTGCATGCGCACGCCGTTTTCAGCACGCCGCTGTCTTCTCATGGCCTCCTCCTTACTTTTCAGCGGGGCAGCCTGGGCGCTCGAAGAGCCTCACGAGGCCGATCTTCAAGCGTTGCTGGACAGCACGATCACCCCGCTGATGGAACAGTATCGTATCCCCGGCATGGCCGTCGCGCTAAGCATTCAGGGGCAGCCGTATTACTTTAATTATGGGCTTGCAAACCTGGAGACGGAGGAGCCGGTCACGGATGAGACGCTTTTCGAGCTAGGCTCCATCAGCAAGGTTTTCACGGCGGCCTTGACAGGCTACGCGCAGTCTAGCGGTGCCCTTTCCCTCTCTGACCCCGCCAGCGGCTACTGGCCAGCCCTTGAAGGCAGTGCCTTCGATGAGATCACCTTGCTGGAACTGGGCACCTACACGGCAGGCGAGCTTCCGCTGCAGTTTCCGGACTCGGTGCCATCAGAAGAGCAAATGATCGATTACTACCGCCAATGGCAACCCGAATCTGCTCCAGGGGCACAACGTCTGTATTCCAATCCGAGCATCGGTTTGCTGGGCCATCTCACCGCGCAACGTTTGGGCAGACCTTTCGAGACGCTGATGGAAGAAACGCTGTTCATACCGCTCGGGCTCGAACACACTCATTTTCAAGTGCCCGACGCGCAACGGGCACATTATGCCTACGGCTACTCGAAGGAGGATGAGCCCATTCGGGTGAACCCAGGCGTGCTGGATGCCCAGGCCTACGGGCTGAAAGCCAATGCCGCCGACGTGCTGACCTTTCTGGAGGCGAACATGCGAGACCCGGCCAATGCCAGCGGCACGACGGAACGGCTGGATGACGCCTTGGCAACGACACGCACAGGCTACTTCGACGTTGGCCCCATGACCCAGGGCCTGGGCTGGGAGCACTATCACTACCCGGTGACCCTGGAGACACTGCTGGAAGGCAATTCGCTCGAGATGATTTTGGCGCCCAACCCGGCACATCGCCTCACGCCACCGCAAGCCCCTCGGCAAGCGGCCTACTACAACAAGACGGGCTCAACCAATGGCTTCGGCGGCTATGTGGTCTTCGTGCCCAGCGAGCAGATCGCCATGGTGCTGCTGGCAAACCGCAACTACCCCATTCAGGCGCGTATCGAGACGGCTCACCATATTCTCAGTGCGCTGACCGACACCCCGTAATGAAAAACCGCCGCTTTCGAGCGGCGGTTTGTTTGCAAATGACGAGGTCAAGCATGAGGGAAGATTGCGTTTTGCAGCGCTGATAAAGGAGACTAGCCCCTCTCCCTGCTCATCTCACTCATTGCAAAGAGCCAAGCCCATGCGCCTGAACGCCGATTTTAGCCACTTTGCCTGTATGACGCCGGAGCAGTATCACTGGGTCGCGTCGCCCAGTGCAGGCGTGGAACGTATGATGCTGGACCGGATTGGCGAGGAAGTCGCCCGCGCCACCAGCCTGGTACGTTACGCGCCGCACAGCCAGTTCAGCCACCATACCCATGGCGGCGGTGAAGAGATTCTGGTGCTGGAGGGCGTGTTTGCCGACGAACATGGCCGCTACCCTGCGGGCAGCTACCTGCGCAATCCCATTGGCACTGGCCATACGCCCCATATTGGCGAAGAAGGTGCGCTGATTCTGGTGAAACTGCATCAGTTCGATGACAACGACCTGCTGCAGCTGGCCATTCCTGCCCACCGCCTGCCCTGGCAGCCCGACCGGCGGCCAGGCATCGGCTACAAAATGCTGCACACCTACGCACAGGAGAAGGTCAGTCTGGAACGCTGGGAGCACGATGTGGCCATCGATTACCCTGCGCTACCGGGCGGGCTGGAACTGCTGGTACTGGAAGGCTCGCTCTACGAGGCGGGCAACGAATACCCGCAGGGCAGCTGGTGCCGCTTCCCACCTGGGGCTACTCCATCGCTGCGCGCCGGTGAACATGGCGTCATGATGTACATGAAGCGCGGGCACCTGACGGATGCGGTGTGCCAGGCTAACGCGCCAGCCCAATGAACGGCAGCAGGGTCAGCAGTGCGATCAGGATGACAGCGACCATCACCAGCGCGATCTGAATCGGCTGTTCCCGTAACCGCTTCCCCCAAGTCGGTGCTTCGTTGCGGGCCACCGCCTCCTGGTGGGCCTTTCGCGCGCTGGCCTGGCGTTCGACCTGGTACTGCGCCAGCAGCGCCTCGGCGTCATCTCGCTGGGCCGGGTTGCGCAGCCAGATGGCATCGACCCCCAGGCGGAAGAACCCCGCCTGGGTTTCATACACGTCGAAGCCGTGTTCATCCAGCAGTTGGCGCACTTCCATGGCCTCTTCATCGGTCACGTGGCGCAACCGGAACAGCAAATGTGCCATATTAGCCGCCCAATGCGGCCATGCGATCCGCCTGAATCACTTCGATCCAGTAGCCGTCCGCGTCCTTGACGAAAATGACGTCTTTCATCTTGCCCTGGTCGGCACGCTTCACGAAGGTGACATCCTGCTCGTCGAACCAGGCCTGGGCGGCCTCCAGGTCCGGCACGCTGAAGCAGATGTGGCCAAACCCCTGGGGCTCGGCATTGCCGTCGTGGTAGGCAAAGTCCTGCT
Organism: Halomonas sp. 141; assembly: GCF_002810305.1. Lineage (NCBI taxonomy): Bacteria > Pseudomonadati > Pseudomonadota > Gammaproteobacteria > Oceanospirillales > Halomonadaceae > Halomonas > Halomonas sp. 141. The sequence goes on along the minus strand of NZ_PINZ01000004.1, from coordinate 120,361 downwards.
CGGTTTCGGTGCCCCAGTTGTGGGTCAGTTCCAGCAGGCCCTTCTGGCTGAAAGTCCAGGCGGTGCGAGCGTTCTGCTCCTCCGGCACCTGGTCGTCGGCTTCCACGTTAGCCAGAAAATAGAGCGAGAACTGCATCTCTTCGAAATCCAGCCGCCGCAGCACCTGCATGCCAAATACGCGGGAATAGAACGCCAGCGCGCGCTCTGGGTCCTTGACCCTCAGCATGGTGTGATTCAACCGAAACCCTTGGGTCTGGGGAGCCGCAGGGGCAACACCGGGATACTGTTCACCTGAAAACGACATGACTTTCTCCTGTTGCTGTGTGATGTATCTGGCCATTGGTACCCAAGTAAGCACTTTGGTACGTAAATACTTTGACGAAGCCCATACCATGTACAAGGCTTTAGGCTGCTGTTAACGCGAACCCCATCGAATCCGCCGTTACCGCCCCTTGGACCATGTATGAGGGCGGCGCTGCGATAATTCTAGTCCCTGCCTGAGGAGGCCGCATGTCACGTGATCTCAATGTACTGGGTGAGCCGCTCACCCCCTGCTGTCACTCGCCCAAGACGGGGGGTTTATCGTGGACGCTCGATGAAATGCTGACCTACGGCACACCCAGCGCGTTTCGCTGATCTTTCCGCGCCATTGGCTTTACACTTCCCGCCTGGCCGAGGATAGTACGCCTACGACAGGGGCGCCGCGATGCGGCTGAGAAGCACCCTTTGAACCTGAACCGGATAGCACCGGCGTAGGGAGTCGTGGTGCTTTCATTCACCACCTCCCTGCCGGGAGGAAGTCATGACCCTACCCAGCCCACGCGAGACGCTGCTCGCGCTGCGTGACCAGACCCCGCTGGTACACTGCATCACCAACTACGTTGCCATGAACAGTACCGCCAACCTGCTGTTGGCCGCCGGGGCCTCCCCCGCTATGCTGCATGCCCAGGAAGAAGTGGCGGAATTTACCGCCATCGCGGGAGCGCTCTCGATCAACATCGGTACGCTCTCTGCCCCTTGGGCCGAGGCCATGCAGCTGGCCGCCCACTCTGCCCAAACCCACGCGGTGCCCTGGGTGCTGGACCCGGTCGCCGTGGGTGCCACGCGGCTGCGCCAGCAAACCTGCCTGTCCCTGCTGGCTTACCAGCCCAGCGTGATTCGTGCCAATGCTTCGGAAATCATGGCGCTGAGCGGCCTTGCCCACCAGGGCCGGGGCGTGGATGCCACGGTCAGCACCGACGATGCCACCCAGGCGGCCATCACCCTGGCGCGTCGGTATCAGTGTGTCGTCGCCATGACCGGGGCCACCGATATCGTCACCGATGGCCAGTCGCTGTATCGTTTGACTGGCGGCCACCCGCTGATGCCACGGGTAACCACCCTGGGCTGCGGGCTCAGCGCGCTGGTCGCCGGTTTCGTGGCGGCCAACCGTCACGCCCCGCTGGCCGCCACGCTCGGCGCCCTGACCTACTTCAATCTGGCAGGCAGTCACGCCGGGCAGCAGGCCGAAGGGCCAGGCAGTTTCTATGTGACGCTGCTGGATACCCTGTACTCGCTCACGGCAGATGACCTGCCTGCACTACCTCACTCGGAGACCCTACATGTCGGTTGATCTTACGCTCTATCTGGTCACGGATGCTCAGCTATGCGCCTCCACGGGCCTGGAACGTACCGTGGAAGCCGCCGTGGCAGGAGGCGTCACGCTGGTCCAGCTACGCGACAAGCAGGCCAGCGACGAAGCCATGATTGCCCAGGCCAAGCGTCTCAAGGAAGTGCTGGCAGGTAGCGGAGTGCCGCTGATCATCAATGACCGGCTGAACGTGGCGCACGCCAGCGGTGCCGACGGCTTGCACGTTGGCCAGAGCGATACGGACGTGATGCAGGCCCGCCAGGTACTGGGCAAGCAGGCGATCATCGGGCTCTCCATCAATACCCTGGAGCAGTTGCAGCGTGCCCCCGTGGCGCTGCTGGATTACGTGGGGCTGGGGCCCGTGTTTGCCACCGGGAGCAAGCAGGACCACGCGCAGCCCATCGGTTTTACCGGGCTGGCCCAACTGGCCAGTGCCTGCCCGCTGCCCAGCGTGGCCATCGGCGGCTTGAAAGCCGAGCACGCCGCCCAGGTGAAAGCCGCCGGTGCCCACGGGCTCGCGGTGATCTCGGCCATTTGCGGCCATCCTGACCCCCGTCAGGCGGCCCAGGCGTTCTTCAGGTCATGACCCAGTTCGACCAACTGGCAGCCTTCGTCAAGGTGGCCGAGCTGGGCAGTTACACGCGGGCGGCGGAGGCCCTGGACCTCTCGCGCACCTTGCTATCGCGCCGGGTCATGGCGCTCGAGGAATCGCTGGGCGCGCGGCTGATACAGCGCACCACCCGGCGGCTGCACCTGACGGAAGCAGGAGAGAACACCATGACGACGACACTGACAACCCAAGCATCACACCTGCATGCCACTGCCCTGCTGCGCATCAGCCTGGGCATCATGACCCTGGCCCACGGGCTGTTGAAAGTATTCGTGTTCACCCTGCCTGGAACGGTCGGCTATTTTGAGTCGCTGGGCCTGCCAGGCTTTCTGGCCTACCTGACCATTGCGGCGGAAGTCGGCGGAGGCTTGGCCTTGCTGCTGGGTATCTATACCCGCTGGGTCAGCCTTGCCCTGGTACCGGTTTTGCTGGGAGCCGCCTGGGTACATATCGGTAACGGCTGGCTCTTCTCCAACCCGGGCGGCGGCTGGGAATTCCCGGTATTCTGGGCCATTGCACTGGTCGTGCAAGCCGGCCTTGGCAGCGGCAGCCTGGTCGTTGCACGCCGCTTCGCGTGAGCCACTGGCCTGCTGGCGCGCCTACGCTGGCAGGCCGCACATCGAGGTGCCTTATGTTACCTAGCCTGTTTATCTCTCACGGCTCGCCCATGCTGGCGCTGACCCCCACGCCCGCTCACCAGTTCCTGCGTGAGCTGGGCCAGACGCTTCGCCCCAAGGCCATCGTCGTGGTCTCTGCCCATTGGGAAACGCCGGAGCTGCTCATCAGTCAGAGCGCTCACCCCGAGACCCTCCACGATTTTGGCGGTTTTCCGGCAGCGTTGTTCGCCGTGCAGTACCCGGCACCGGGGGACCCAGCCCTGGCCGCAACGCTGGGCAAAACGCTCGGTGCCAGACTCGTGGAGCGCGGCATGGACCACGGCGCTTGGGTGCCACTTTCCCTGATGTACCCCGAGGCCAGGCTACCGGTCGTGTCGTTGTCGCTTCCCAGCCGCTGGAGCAACGCGGCGCTGATGGAGTTGGGCCAGCGGCTTGCCCACCTGCGCAGCGAAGGTATTCTGGTCGTGGGCTCCGGCAGCCTGACCCATAACCTGCATGCGCTACTGCCCCAGGGCAGCCAGGCACCAGGCTGGGTGGATGCCTTTGCCGATTGGGCACACACCCAACTGGAAAAAGACGCGCGGGAGGCGCTGCTGACATGGCAAACGGCTCCCCATGCCCAGCGCAACCATCCCACGCCGGAGCACTTCCAACCGTTACTGGTCGCCATGGGAGCCGGGGGTCAGGGCCAGCGGCTGCACCATAGCGTCGAGCACGGCGTGCTGGCGATGGATGTCTACGCGTTCAACTGACGGCCACGCCCAGATGGCTGGCCTGGGCGGAGGTGCGGGAGGGAGCGGTAGAAAGATCCCGCATCAACAGTGCAAACTCCCACTGCTCCGGGCCGATGGGCGCGCCAGGTAGCGCTATGCGGACACGATGCCCTGAGCCGGGTGCGGCAGTCTGATACTCGCCGCGCCCGTTCTCCATCTGCTTCAGCACGAAACGACGATTGCCAGAGGGCAGCATCAGCTCCATGGAATCGCCCACTTCGAAGCGATTCTTGACCTCGACGTCCAGCAGGCTGCCCGTGGCATCGACGCCGATGATGTCGCCCACGAACTGCTGGTGCACGCCAACGGAGTGGCCGCGCTCGTAGTTCTGAAACTCATCGTGCACATGGCGGCGGTAAAAGCCCTCGGTATAGCCTCGGTTGGCCAGGTTTTCCAACTGATCCATCAAGCCCATGTCGAAGGGGCGGCCTGCCACGGCATCGTCAATGGCCTGACGATACACCTGCGCAGTACGCGCCACGTAGTAGTGGGACTTGGTACGTCCTTCGATCTTCAGTGACGCCACACCCATACGCGCCAAGCGTGCCACGTGCTGCACGGCGCGCAGGTCTTTGGAGTTGAACAGGTAAGTGCCGTGCTCGTCTTCGTAGATGGGCATCCGCTTGCCCGGCTGGGAGACGTCTTCGATCAACGCGGCCCGCTCGGTGTCTGCCGCCACGGGTATCAGGTCGCCGGTGGCATCCCGGGTGGCATCCAGCGTCTTGTATTGCCAGCGGCAGGCGTTGGTGCAGGTGCCCTGGTTCGGGTCACGGCGATTGACGTACCCCGAGAGCAGGCAGCGCCCTGAATATGCGATGCACAGCGCGCCGTGAACGAACGTCTCGATCTCGATATCCGGGCATTCGGTGCGGATCTCGGCCACCTCTTCCAGCGACAGCTCCCGAGAAAGAATGATGCGCTGGATCCCCTGCCGCTGCCAGAACTTGACCGCGGCCCAGTTCACCACGTTGGCCTGCACCGACAGGTGGATGACTTGTTCCGGCCAGCGCTCACGGATCATCATGATCAGCCCGGGGTCGGACATGATCAGAGCGTCCGGCCCAGCCTCGATCACCGGCTCCATATCCCGCAGATAGGTCGTGAGCTTGCTGTTGTGCGCAGCGATGTTGGAGGCCACGTAGAACTGCTTGCCTCTGGCATGGGCATACTCGATGCCCCGGTGCAGCGTCGCCACCTTGAAGTCGTTATTGCGCACCCGTAGCGAGTAGCGCGGCTGCCCGGCGTAGACCGCATCGGCCCCGTAGGCAAACGCGTAGCGCATGTTGTGAAACGTGCCCGCAGGCGAGAGAAGTTCGGGAGCTTGCATAACCGTCACCGTTGTTTGAACGGGCGGCATTATAGTCAGCGCACCTCGCCGGTTGCGGCCCGTCGGCCGGTTTGCTGACCTGGGTCAATTCCCGGTGCATGTCAGGCCGTGGGGCGACGTTTCAGGGTGGTGCGACGGTCGTGATAGGCAATGGCCAGACCGCTGCACATGATCAGCGCGCTGCCTACCCAGACCCAGACGTCCGGCAGTTCTCCCCAGAACCACCACCCCAGCAGCACGGCCCACAGCATGGCGGTGTAATCGAAGGGCGCCGCAATGGCGGCGGGCGCATGGCGAAAGGCCAGGGTGATGAACGCCGTGGCCCCCACCCCTAGCACCCCGGAGGCGGCAAAGCCCAGCCAGTGCCAGGGATGGGGCGTTTGCCATACCCAGGGCAGGCTGAGGCCCGTCAGTACCAGCGGCACGGCCGTCATGTAGAACACCATGGCCCACAGGTGCTCGTTGGCGCCATAGCGCCGCGCGGTGACCATCATCAGCGCGTAGAACACCGCCGCGCCCAGCACCACCATGGCCCCCAGTTGAAAGGCATCACCGCCTGGCCGCACCACGATCAGCACCCCGACAAAGCCAAGCAGCGAAGCGGCCAGCACTGGCGGGTCGATACGCTCACCCAGTAACGGCACCGACAGCAGCGTCACGAACAGCGGGGCCACAAAGGCAATCGCCGTGGCTTCCGCCAGCGGCAGCAGGGTCAACCCCCAGACGAAGCACACCATGGTGGCGGTATAAATGAGCCCGCGCAGCAGGTGCACGCCCGGGCGACGCGTACGCAATTTGCGCAGCCCACCACCAAAATGGGCCAGCAGGGCGATCAGCGGTAGCGACACCAGCGTTCTGAAAAAAATGATTTGCAGCGGCGAGTGTACCTCACCCAACCATTTCGATACCGCGTCTCCCAAGGCCAGAAACAGTACGCCTGCACACATGCAGAGAATGCCTTTCAGGGAAGATGTCATGGCGTTCCTCCTGTGGTCGCATAAAACAAAACGCCCCGCCAATGCTGCACTGGCGGGGCGTTGGCGTGCCGGGTGGCGTCAAAGGCTGGCGTTCACCACCATGCAGTCCATGCCCTGGGCCTGCAGTGACTGACAGGCCTGACGGGCACGCATTTCGTCCAGCGCCACGACGCGTGCTCGGAACACCGTCGAGCGCCCCTCCAGCGTATCGATGGCGACCTGCCCCCCCACCTCACTGGGCAGCCGCTGGGCAGCCTGTTGGGCCAGCTGTTCCGCCTGATGGGCCTGACTGAAGGCACCCACCTGGATGCCCCAGTTACCGCCTCCGGAGGCCGGTGCCGATCCCATCGAGGCAAAGCCACGCTCCTGCTCGATCAAGGCCAGCAGCGGGTCACCCTGCGGAGAAGGTGTAGGCGCCATGGTTTGTGACCACTGGGCCTCCACGGCCGCCGCCGTGACCGGGGCGCTGGTGTCGATATGCGCCATCATCGGCCGCGATGGGGGCTCGGGAGGAGGCGAGATCGCCTGCTGTGAGCCCCCAAAGCCCATGTACTCCTGCGAGAAGCTGGTGTTGGCAATCCAGGTCTGGTGGTCGCGTAGCGCTGCGCGCTCGAAACTGCGATCCAGCAGGCTGGCCATGTGCGTATCCCTGGAGGCGGCGGTGAAACCGCCCATCACCACCGCCACCATGCGTCGGCCGTTATGTACGGCAGTGGTCGCGACATTGAACCCGGAGGCACGGATGAAACCGGTCTTCAGGCCGTCGGCGCCGGGATAGTCACGTACCAGGCGGTTGTGGCTAGTGTGGCGAGTGCCACGATGGGTGAACTCCTGCAGCCCAAAGTAGTGGTAGTACTGGGGAAAGTCCTGTATCACACGCACCGACAGGGTCAGCATATCCCGCGCTGTGGTGACCTGCTGGTCATCCGGCAACCCCGAGGCATTGCGGAAAGTCGTCCTGCTCATGCCCAGCTCACGGGCTCTTTCCGTCATCAGGTGGGCAAAGCGCTGCTCACTGCCCCCCAGAGCCTCGGCCACCACTACGGCCACGTCGTTGGCAGAGCGTACCGCCAGGGCGCGCATGGCGGTGTCCACGCTGATGGTGCTGCCGGCTGACAACCACAGCTTGCTGGCGGGCATGGCCGCCGCCTGAGCCGACACCGGCAGCGCCTGATCGAGCCGCAAGTCCCCTCTCTCCAGCGCTTCGAAGGTGAGGTACATGGTCATCATCTTGGTCAGTGAGGCGGGGTAGCGCGCTTCGTCGGCGTTCTCAGAATAGAGGACTTCACCATGTTCCAGATCGACGACGATGCCCGCATAGCGTGGGTTGGCCTGCGCTTTGGTGATACTGCCGATCACCAGTAGACCGAGCATCAACAGCCATACCGTTGCCGCTGTCCGTGAATACCTTGCCTCTGCTGACATACCTGCCCCTTGATGAATGTACATCACTGCTAAACGTCACTCGCGCCTGCTACCCTGGCACACACTTACTGATGACCTAGCACCGCCCTTGAATGGCCATGCTCAGCCGAATAAGACTAGCATGGCCTGCCGACAAATGGATGTGCCCGAGGGCTTATATATAGATTAATCCCGGCCCGACAGGCAATCTGTTCATATCCCGTAGACATAAAAACATGGACACAAAAAAACCGCCCGGTGAGGGGCGGTTTTCATTGTGCCTTGGAAGGGGCGCTACGCTTACTCTGCAGCGGCTTCTTCCTGGGCTACCGGGCGGTCTACCAGTTCAACGTAGGCCATGGGGGCGTTGTCGCCGGTGCGGAAACCGCACTTGAGAATACGGATGTAACCACCCGGACGCTCGGCGTAACGCGGACCCAGCTCGTTGAACAGTTTGCCGACGGCTTCTTTGGAGCGCGTACGAGCAAACGCCAGACGGCGGTTTGCAACGCTATCCTGCTTTGCCAGGGTGATCAGCGGCTCGATAACGCGACGCAGTTCCTTGGCCTTGGGCAGGGTTGTCTTGATGACTTCATGTTCGACCAGCGAGACAGACATGTTCTTGAACATGGCCTGACGGTGCGAGCTGGTACGATTCAGATGACGACCACTCTTACGATGACGCATGGTTGTGATTCCTTACCAAACTGGGACTCAAGTCGACGCTTACGCGGAGGCCTTGTCGTCCTTCAGGCTAGCGGGTGGCCAATTTTCCAGCCGCATACCGAGGGACAAGCCGCGCGCTGCCAATACATCCTTGATTTCATTCAAGGACTTCTTACCGAGGTTCGGGGTCTTCAACAGCTCCACTTCCGTGCGCTGGATCAGATCACCGATGTAGTAGATATTCTCGGCTTTCAGACAGTTGGCGCTGCGAACGGTCAACTCGAGATCGTCTACGGGGCGCAATAGGATCGGATCAACGTGATCCTCTTCCTCTTCGACTTCCTGCTCTTTGTCAGCTTCCAGGTCGACGAAGGCGGCCAGCTGCTCTTGCAGAATGGTCGCACTGCGACGGATAGCCTCTTCCGGATCCAGTGTACCGTCGGTTTCCAGGTCGATAATCAGCTTATCGAGGTCGGTACGCTGCTCGACACGAGCGGCTTCGACCGAGTAGGAAACACGGCGAACAGGGCTGAAGGTGGCATCCAGCTGCAGGCGGCCAATAGCACGGGTCTCTTCATCAGAGCCACGAGCGTCAGCCGGTTCGTAACCACGACCCAGCGCTACCTTAAGCTGAATTTTCAGCTCGGCACCTTCATTGACGTGTGCAATGACGTGGTCCGGGTTGACGATTTCGACGCTATGATCAAGCGCAATGTCGCCAGCGGTGACGACGGCTGGGCCCTGCTTGTTCAGCGAGAGCACCGCCTCATCGCGGCTGTGCATCTTGATCGCAACATCTTTCAAGTTCAGGAGGATTTCGATGACATCTTCCTGCACCCCTTCGAGCGCACTGTATTCGTGCTCTACACCGGCGATTTCAGCCTCTACCACGGCAGCGCCGGGCATGGATGAAAGCAGAATGCGACGAAGTGCATTCCCCAGGGTGTGACCAAAGCCGCGCTCGAACGGTTCGAGAACGATTTTGGCATGATGTGCGCTGATCTCTTCGACCTTGATGTCGCGGGGGCGAAGAAACTCTGTCACTGAACGCTGCATATGAACACCTTTCAGGCTGCCAAACGGATACTGAGTACTCTAAAGCACAATACTCAAGAGCATCTGGGCGGTTAGCTTTGCTATCCCGCCCAGGCCTCAAGAAGCAGAAGTAACAAACAGACTGCTTACTTGGAGTACAGCTCGACGATCAGGTTTTCGTTGATGTCGGCAGTCAGGTCACCGCGTTCAGGCAGAGCCTTGAAAGTGCCTTCCATCTTCTTGGCGTCGATTTCGATCCAGGTGATATCGCCACGGTTGGCAGCAATGCTCAACGCGCTTTGGATACGAGCCTGGTTCTTCGCCTTTTCACGAACAGCTACCACGTCACCCGGCTTCACTTGGTAGGAAGCAACGTTAACGGTGCGGCCGTTGACGGAAATCGCCTTGTGGCTGACCAGCTGACGCGCTTCAGAGCGAGTCGAGCCGAAGCCCATGCGGTAGACGACGTTATCCAGTCGGGATTCAAGCAGTTGCAACAGTACTTCACCGGTCGCACCTTTCAGGCGAGCGGCTTCTTTATAGTAGTTGCGGAACTGCTTTTCGAGTACGCCGTACATACGGCGTACTTTCTGCTTCTCGCGAAGCTGCAAGCCGTAGTCGGAAAGACGCTGACGACGCTGGCCGTGTACGCCCGGGATCTGCTCGGATTTACACTTTTTCTCGAAGGGAGTCACGCCACTCTTCAGGAAGAGATCGGTGCCTTCACGACGAGACAGTTTGCACTTCGGTCCAATATAACGAGCCATGAATCTGTCTCCTTAAACGCGGCGTTTCTTCGGCGGACGGCAGCCATTATGGGGGATGGGCGTCGCGTCTACGATGCTTTGCACGCGGAAGCCGGCGGCGTTCAGTGCGCGCACGGCGGATTCACGGCCGGGACCGGGGCCCTTGACCAGCACGTCTACGTTTTTCACACCATACTCGGCTGCAGCAGTTGCTGCACGTTCGCTTGCAACTTGCGCAGCGAACGGGGTGCTCTTGCGAGAACCACGAAAACCCGAACCACCGGCTGTTGCCCAAGAAAGAGCATTGCCCTGGCGGTCTGTGATCGTCACGATCGTGTTGTTAAAAGAGGCATGGATGTGCGCGACGGCGTCCACTACCTGCTTTTTAACCTTTTTACGGTTACTACGCGGGTTAGCCATGTTGATGTCTATTCCTGTCTTAACGTCAGCTCTCGATTAAAGAGCCTGCGTGTTATTTGCGGATCGGCTTACGCGGGCCCTTACGGGTACGCGCGTTAGTCTTGGTCCGCTGACCACGCAGCGGAAGACTACGACGATGACGCAGACCACGGTAGCAGCCTAAGTCCATGAGACGCTTGATGTTAAGCGTGACATCACGACGAAGGTCGCCTTCTACGGTGTACTTACCAACTTCAGAACGCAGGGTATCCAGCTCGTCGCCAGACAGGTCTACGATCTTGGTAGTCGGCGCGATACCGGCAGCAACACAGATGTGTTGAGCGCGAGTACGGCCAATCCCGAAGATATAGGTCAGCGAGATCGCCGCATGCTTGTTGTCCGGGATATTGACGCCTGCAATACGGGCCATCAGCTTACTCCGAAATTTGAGCGGCTTGCTCGTTTATTCATCTACAAAAGGCGCAACAGCATACCCCTTTAGGAGCCCGAAGGCAAGGGGTATGCCTGCACCCGCTTAAAACAGCCCAGGTTTAGCCCTGACGCTGTTTGTGCCGCGGCTCGACACAGATGACGCGTACAGCGCCATTGCGACGAATGATCTTGCAGTTACGGCACATCTTCTTTACGGAAGCTCGAACTTTCATCGTTCTTTCTCCAAAAACGGCTCGCGGCGCGCCAATTCGTTAGGGGCGCCTCAGCGCATGATGCCGCCGCTACCGTAGCCTTTCAGGTTGGACTTCTTCATCACTGAGTCATATTGATGCGACATGAGATGCGACTGCACCTGGGCCATGAAGTCCATGATGACCACTACCACGATCAGCAGCGACGTACCGCCAAAGAAGAACGGAACGTTCCATGCTACGATCAGGAACTGGGGCATCAGGGAAACCGCAGTGATATACAAGGCACCGAACAGAGTGAGACGAGTCATCACTTTGTCGATATAGCGAGCGGTCTGCTCGCCGGGGCGAATGCCCGGCAGGAAAGCGCCTGACTTTTTGAGATTGTCAGCCACATCCTTGGGGTTGAAGACCAGCGCTGTGTAAAAGAAGCAGAAGAATACCACTGCCGCAGCGAAAAGCAAGATGTAAAGCGGTTGGCCAGGGCCTAACGCCTGCGAGGCACGCTGCAACCACTCCATGCCTTCGCCAGCGCCTACCCACTGACCGATAGAGGCCGGGAAGAGTAGAATACTGGAGGCAAAGATCGCGGGAATGACGCCCGCCATGTTCACCTTCAACGGCAAGTAGCTGCTTTGACCTGCATACATCTTGTTGCCCACTTGGCGACGTGGGTAGTTCACCTTGAGGCGGCGTTGGCCACGCTCGATGAACACCACGAATGCCACGGTGGCAATACCTAGCACGGACAGCGCTAACAGCGGAAGAACATTCCAGGCCCCTTCGTTACGAGCAAGCTCGAAGGCTTGCCCCACGGCACTGGGCAGCCCAGCGACGATCCCCGCGAAGATCAGCAGCGAAATACCGTTGCCGATGCCCTTCTCGGTGATCTGCTCACCTAGCCACATCATAAACACCGCACCCGACACAAACGTGATGATGGCGGTGAAATAGAAGCTGAAGTCAGCGCTGTAAGCGATGCCTTGGCTAGCCAGACCCACGGACATGCCGGTAGCCTGGACAAAAGCCAGTAGCACCGTGCCGTAGCGGGTGTACTGGCTAATCTTGCGGCGGCCAGCCTCGCCCTCTTTCTTGAGCTGTTCAAGATGAGGGGAGACTGCAGTCATCAGCTGCATGATAATCGACGCCGAAATATAGGGCATGATGCCCAGGGCGAGGACGCTCATGCGCTCCAGGGCGCCACCCGAGAACATGTTGAACATGCCCAGGATGGTGCCCTGTTGCTCCCTGAACAAGGCAGCAAGCTGGTCAGGATTGATACCGGGAACGGGAATGTGGGCACCGATACGGTACACCACGATGGCGAGGAGCACGAAGCGCAAACGCGCCCACAGTTCACTCAGACCGCTGCCCATCGCCGGCATGTTTCCTGACTTGGCCATTTAGTCCTCTACCTTGCCGCCAGCGGCTACGATCGCTTCACGGGCACCTTTGGTGACCTTGATTCCACGAACGGTAACCGCTTTGTTCAGTTCGCCAGAAAGGATGATCTTCGCATGCAGCGTCGCATCCTTCAGCACGTTGGCTTGCTTCAGGGTTTCCATGGTGACTTCGTCACCGGCAACCTTGGCAAGTTCCGCCAGGCGTACTTCTTCAGATACCAGCGACTTGGCAGACGTGAAGCCAAACTTCGGCAAACGACGCTGCAGCGGCATCTGACCGCCTTCGAAACCAGGCTTGACGCTACCGCCACTGCGTGATTTCTGACCTTTGTGGCCACGGCCACCGGTCTTGCCCAGACCGGAACCGATACCACGACCAACGCGCTTTTCAGCGTGTTTGGAGCCCGGTGCCGGGCTCAGGGTATTGAGTTTCATGGATTACTCTCCCTCAACGCGCACAAGGTAGTTAACCTTGTGGATCATGCCGCGTACGGCAGGGGTGTCTTCCAGCTCAACCGTATGACCGATGCGACGCAGGCCCAGGCCTTTCATAGTAGCCTTGTGCTTGGGCAAAACGCCGATGGTGCTGCGGATCTGGGTAACCTTGATCGTTGCTGCCATGGTGCCTTACCCCGTGATCGCTTCGACAGACAGACCGCGCTTGGCGGCGATGTCTTCCGGTGCTTGCATGGCAGAGAGACCTTTGACAGTCGCCCGTACCACGTTAACCGGGTTGGTGGAACCGTAGCACTTGGCCAGTACATCGTGAACGCCTGCCAGTTCCAGTACGGAACGCATGGCGCCACCAGCGATGATACCAGTACCTTCGGAGGCCGGCTGCATGTACACCTTGGAAGCACCGTGACGGGCTTTTACCGGGTACTGCAGTGTGTGACCTGCAAGGTTGACCTTGACCATGTTGCGACGAGCCTGGTCCATCGCTTTCTGGATTGCGACCGGCACTTCACGCGCCTTGCCACGACCGAAACCGACACGACCTTTACCATCACCTACGACGGTCAGTGCGGTGAAGCCGAAAATACGACCACCCTTGACCACCTTGGCGACGCGGTTGACCTGCACTAACTTCTCCTGCAGATCACCGTTTTGCTGTTCGTTCTTCGCCATCGTAAAACCCTTTAGAATTCCAGGCCGCCTTCACGTGCGGCGTCGGCCAGAGCCTTGACGCGACCGTGATACTTAAAGCCAGCACGGTCGAAGGCCACCTGGGTGATGCCTGCTTCTTTAGCGCGTTCGGCAATCAGAGCGCCGACCTTGGAGGCCGCGTCTGAGTTACCGGTCGCACCCTCGCGCAGTGCTTTGTCCAGCGTAGAAGCGCTGGCCAGCACCTTGCCACCATCCGGCGAGATAATCTGCGCATAGATGTGACGCGGGGTACGGTTGACGCACAGGCGATACACGCCCAGCTCGCGGATCTTGGCGCGAGCGCGGCGGGCACGACGGAGACGAGATTCTTTCTTCGCGTTCATAACCCTGCCTTACTTCTTCTTGGCTTCTTTGCGACGCACCTGCTCGTCGGCGTAACGTACACCCTTGCCTTTGTACGGCTCAGGCGGACGGAAGGCGCGGATTTCCGCGGCGCACTGACCGAGCATCTGCTTGTCCGCGCTTTTCAGCACGATCACGGTGTTCTTCGGCGTTTCCGCTGTAACACCTTTAGGCAGTTCGTAGTCGACCGGGTGCGAGAAGCCCAGTGAAAGATTGAGCGTCTGGCCCTTAGCTTGGGCACGATAACCGACGCCAACAATTTCGAGAGTTTTTGTGAAACCCTCGGATACGCCCGTAACCAGGTTCTGAACCAAGGCGCGGGTAGTACCGGCCATTGCCCAGCTCTTGGCAGACTCACTCGGGGCGAAGGTCAGCTGGCCGTCTTCTTGACCAATCACCACGTCCTGGTGAATGGGCATAGACAGCGTGCCCTGGCCGCCTTTGGCGGTCAGCTGGCCAGCATCGATTTTGACATCAACGCCAGCAGGCACTTTAACCGGATATTTCGCTATGCGGGACATTCCAGCCTCCTAGAATACGGTGCAGATGACTTCGCCACCGACGCCAGCCTGGCGCGCGGCACGATCGGTCATGACACCATTAGAGGTGGTGACAATCGCGATACCCAGGCCATCGGCTACCTTGGGCAGGTTGTCCTTGCCCTTGTACTGACGCAGAGACGGCTTGGAAACCCGCTGAATGTGCTCGATAACCGGCTTACCCTCAAAGTACTTGAGAGTAACGGTCAGCTCGGGTTTGACGCCTTCAGCCACCGTAAAGTCGGTAATGTAGCCTTCTTCCTTTAGCACTCGGGCCACTTCGACTTTCAGTTTGGAGGACGGCATGGTAGCCGTCTCCTTGGTGGCCATCTGCGCATTGCGGATACGGGTAAACATATCCGCCAGAGTGTCTTGCATGCTCATTTAATGTGCGCTCCTGATGATTCTACGTGGCGTTACCAGCTGGACTTTTTGAGGCCAGGGACGTCGCCACGCATGGCGGCTTCACGCAGCTTGTTACGGCCGAGGCCGAACTTGTTGTAAAAGCCGTGCGGACGGCCAGTCACGCGGCAGCGGTTACGCTGACGCACCGGGCTGGAGTCGCGCGGCAGTTGCTGCAGCTTCAGCGTCGCCTCGAAACGATCTTCTTCAGAAGCGTTCACGTCCGAGATGATTTTCTTGAGCTCTGCGCGCTTAGCCGCATACTTCTCGACCAGCTGAGTACGCTTGAGCTCACGCTCTATCATACTTTTCTTAGCCATGATCCAACCCTTATTTCTTAAACGGGAAGTTCAGTGCTGCAAGCAGCGCACGACCTTCCTCGTCGGTGTTGGCGGTAGTAGTGATAGTGACGTCCAGCCCCCGTACGCGATCGACTTTATCATATTCGATCTCCGGGAAGATGATCTGCTCACGCACACCCATGGAGTAGTTGCCGCGACCGTCGAAGGACTTCGGGTTGAGACCACGGAAGTCACGCACGCGTGGGATGGCAATGTTCACCAGACGGTCCAGGAAGTCCCACATACGCTCGGAGCGCAGTGTCACTTTGATACCGATCGGCCAACCTTCGCGCACCTTGAAGCCCGCGATGGACTTGCGTGCCTTGGTCACCAGCGGCTTCTGACCGGAAAGCTTCTCCAGGTCGCCGATGGCATTGTCGATCAGCTTTTTGTCGCTGACCGCTTCGCCGATACCCATGTTCAGAGTCACTTTCGTGATCCGGGGTACCTGCATTACGTTGGCGTAGCTGAACTGCTCTTTGAGTTGAGCTACCACCTCGTTTTGATAACGTTCTTTCAAGTTCGCCATTATGCTACCCGACTCGCGTTAGGCGTCGATCTGCGTCTGCGTCGACTTGTAGATACGTACCTTGGTACCGTCTTCCTTCACCTGGAAGCCGACGCGATCCGCCTTACCGGTCTCCGAATTGAAGATGGCTACGTTGGACGCGTGAATCGGAGCCTCACGCTCGACGATACCGCCCTGATTTCCCGCCATGGGATTAGGCTTGGTGTGACGCTTGATCATATTCACACCGGACACCACGAAACGGTTTTCAAGTACCCGCTTCACCGTGCCGCGCTTGCCCTTATCCTTCCCGGCGATGACGATGACTTCATCGTCACGTTTGATCTTTTGCATATCCGCCTCGCTCCTTACAGCACTTCAGGCGCTAGGGAAATGATCTTCATGAACTTCTCATTACGAAGTTCACGAGTTACCGGCCCGAAGATACGCGTGCCGATCGGCTGTTCGTTGGTGTTATTCAACAAAACTGCCGCATTTCCATCGAAACGGATCAGCGAACCGTCACTACGACGGACGCCACTACGGGTACGAACGACTACTGCCTTGAGGACCTGGCCTTTTTTGACCTTGCCACGAGGAATAGCTTCTTTGACCGTTACTTTAATGACGTCACCAACGCGGGCGTAGCGACGGTGTGAACCGCCCAGCACCTTGATGCATTGCACCCGGCGCGCTCCGCTGTTGTCGGCGACATCCAGCATTGTCTGAGTCTGAATCATCGGTTTTCTCCAAACCTAATCTGACTGCACTGGTTGAACAGACGCAGGGGATTAACCCTTGGCCTGCTCGACCACCTCGACCAGCGTCCAGGCTTTCTTCTTGGAAAGCGGACGGCACTCCTGAATGGAAACCGTATCGCCTGCCTTTGCCTGGTTCGCCTCATCATGGGCGTGCAGCTTGGTGGAGCGCTTGACGTATTTTCCGTAGATCGGGTGACGCTCACGACGCTCGATCATGACGACGATGGACTTGTCCATCTTGTCGCTGACCACCTTGCCGGTCAGCGTACGTGTTTTTTTCTCTTCGGCCATCTCAATCACCTGCCTTCTCGTTGAGCACAGTCTTAACGCGGGCGATATCCCGACGGACCTGCTTGAGCAGATGAGTCTGGCTCAGTTGGCCAGTGGCCTTCTGCATGCGCAGGTTAAACTGCTCGCGGAGGAGCTCGAGGAGCTGCTCTTGGAGCTCTCCTACGGACTTTTCACGAATTTCCTGGGCTTTCATCACATCACCGTCCGTTTCGCAAAGGTGGTGGACAGGGGCATCTTCTGGGCGGCCAGTTCAAATGCTTCACGGGCCAGCTCTTCGGATACACCTTCAATTTCATACAGGACCCGACCCGGCTGGATCTGGGCTACCCAGTACTCAACGGAACCTTTACCCTTACCCATACGAACTTCGAGCGGCTTCTTGGAAATCGGCTTGTCAGGGAAAACGCGGATCCAGATTTTACCGCCACGCTTGACGTGACGTGTGATCGCACGACGGCCAGCTTCGATCTGACGCGCAGTGATGCGGCCACGACCGGTTGCCTTGAGGCCGTACTCCCCGAAGCTGATCTTGCTTCCGCGATGCGCCAGGCCACGGTTGCGGCCTTTCATCATCTTGCGGAATTTCATACGCTTGGGCTGTAACATCGACTCGCTCTCCCCTTACCTGGAACCTTTCTTCTTGGGCGCGTTGCCGGCAGGCTGTTGCTGTTGCTTGGCCTTGGCACGTACTTCCTCGATACCGCCGAGGATTTCACCCTTGAAGATCCACACTTTGACGCCGATGACGCCGTAGGTGGTGTGAGCTTCGTAAGTGGCGTAGTCGATGTCCGCACGCAGAGTATGCAGCGGAACGCGACCTTCGCGGTACCATTCGGTACGTGCGATTTCGGCGCCACCCAGACGACCTGACAGCTGAATCTTGATGCCGCCAGCGCCAAGACGCATTGCGTTCTGTACCGCGCGCTTCATGGCACGACGGAACATGACGCGACGCTCAAGCTGACCTGCCACGTTGGCAGCAACCAGCTTGGCATCCAGCTCGGGCTTGCGAACTTCTTCGATGTTCACATGCACCGGAACGCCCATCATCTCGGTCAGATCACGACGCAGACGGTCGACATCTTCACCTTTCTTGCCAATCACGATACCCGGACGGGCAGTGTGAATGGT
Source organism: Halomonas sp. 141 (assembly GCF_002810305.1). NCBI lineage: Bacteria > Pseudomonadati > Pseudomonadota > Gammaproteobacteria > Oceanospirillales > Halomonadaceae > Halomonas > Halomonas sp. 141. The sequence continues at coordinate 102,648 of NZ_PINZ01000004.1, read as the reverse complement.
GATGCGGGCATTGTTCGCCGGACGCTCGATGTGAATGCGGCTTACGGAGGCGCTTTTCAGACGCTCGTCCAGGAAGCTGCGCACTTCGAGATCGTTGTTGAGCTTATCGGCATAGGCGCCGCGCTCGGCATACCAGACAGAAGCATGGTCTTTGACGATGCCCAGTCGAATGCCTGTTGGATTGACTTTCTGACCCATCTGGTCGACTCCTACTTCTCGGCTACCTTGACGGTGATGTGGCAGGTGCGCTTCAAGATACGATCCGCGCGGCCTTTGGCACGCGGCTTGATACGCTTGAGCGTCATGCCCTCATCGACGCAGATGGTCGAGACACGCAGCTCGTCGATATCCATGCCGTTATTTTCTTCCGCGTTTGCAATGGCGGACTGCAGCACTTTCTTGACTAGCTTGGCAGCCTTCTTCGGTGAGAAGGTCAGCAGGTCGAGTGCTTCGGCGACCGGTTTACCGCGCACCTGGTCAGCCACCAAACGGGCCTTCTGGGCGGATAAACGAGCGCCACGCAGCTTAGCTGTGACTTCCATCTCTCAATCCTCTCTGGCTTACCGTTTGGCTTTCTTGTCCGCCGCATGCCCGCGATAAGTGCGAGTGGCAGCGAATTCGCCCAGCTTGTGACCAACCATTTCCTCGGAGACGTGCACCGGGACGTGTTGGCGACCGTTATGGACAGCGATTGTGAGGCCTACCATGTTTGGCAGGATCATCGAACGACGCGACCAGGTCTTGATCGGTTTACGGTCGTTCTTCTCCACTGCAGCCTCTACCTTCTTCAAAAGATGAAGGTCAATGAAGGGACCTTTCTTTAGTGAACGTGGCACAGCCGTTACCTCTTAATGTCTTGGCAATTTAGATCAACGCGTCTTGTTACGACGACGTACGATCAGCTTGTCGGTGCGCTTGTTCTTACGCGTCTTGTGACCCTTGGTCGGCACGCCCCACGGAGTAACGGGGTGACGGCCACCGCTGGTGCGGCCTTCGCCACCACCGTGCGGGTGATCCACAGGGTTCATCGCGACGCCGCGAACTGTCGGACGCACGCCTCTCCAGCGCTTCGCACCGGCCTTGCCAAGTTGACGCAGGCTGTGCTCGGAGTTGCTCACTTCGCCCAGGGTCGCGCGGCACTCGGCCAGGACCTTGCGCATTTCGCCAGAGCGAAGACGCAGGGTGGCGTAGTTACCTTCACGAGCAACCAGCTGAGCGCTAGTACCGGCACTGCGAGCAATCTGCGCGCCTTTACCCGGCTTCAGTTCGATACCGTGAACGGTAGAACCGAGCGGGATGTTACGCAGCGGCAAGGCATTGCCTTTCTTGATGGGCGCGTTGACACCAGATTCCAGCACGTCACCGGCGCTGACGCCTTTCGGTGCAATGATGTAACGACGCTCGCCATCGGCATATTTCAGCAGTGCAATGTGCGCACTGCGGTTCGGGTCGTGTTCCAGACGCTCAACGGTGGCCGGAATGCCATCCTTGGTGCGCTTGAAGTCGATCAACCGATAGTGATGACGGTGACCACCGCCCACGTGGCGGGTGGTGATGCGACCGTAGTTGTTACGGCCACCGGACTTGGACTGTTTTTCCAAAAGCGGTGCATAAGCACGGCCCTTGTACAGTTCCTCACCAACGATCTTGACGACGTGGCGACGACCGGCGGATGTGGGTTTGGTCTTGACGATTGCCATTATCCGTACTCCTGCCCTTATTCGGCGCCAGAGAAGTCTTCGAGCGTTTCACCCGCAGCCAGGGTCACATACGCCTTGCGGTAACCCTTACGCAGGCCAACGCCGTGAGCAGTACGCTTGGTTTTACCCTTGACGTTCAGCACTTGAACGCCACCGACCTTCTTGCCGAACAGTGCTTCAACGGCTTTCTTGATCTCGGGCTTGGTAGCATCGGGTGCCACCTTGAAAACGTACTGGTTGCGCTCGGCTGCCATCGCGGCCTTTTCGGTCACGTGCGGTCCAAGCAGAACCTTGAATACGCGTTCCTGGTTCATGCCAGCTTCTCCTCGAATTTACGCAGGGCGGAGACGGTGACCAGGACCTTGTCAAAGGCAACCAGGCTCACCGGATCAGCTGCAGCGACATCCACCACGTCAACGTGGGGAAGGTTGCGTGCGGCCAGATAGAGCGTTTCGTCGACTTCTTCAGTGACGATCAACACTTTCTCAAGGTTGAGCTCTTTCAGCTTGGCAGCTACCTGCTTGGTCTTCGGCGCTTCTACGCTGAACTCTTCAATCGCGACCAGGCGCTCTTGACGGACCAGCTCAGACAGGATGGAGCGCATCGCCGCGCGGTACATCTTGCGGTTTACTTTCTGGGTGTAGTCCTGAGGACGCGCCGCGAAAGTAACACCACCGCTGCGCCACAGCGGAGAGCGGATAGTACCAGCGCGTGCACGACCGGTACCCTTCTGACGCCACGGCTTCTTACCACCGCCACGCACGTCGGAACGGCTCTTTTGAGCGCGTGTACCCTGACGACCAGCTGCCAGATAGGCAGTGACGACCTGGTGCACCAGCGCTTCGTTGAATTCTTTGCCAAAAGTGGCGTCGGCTACTTCAACGGTACCCGTGCCTGCAGCAAGATTCAGATTCATTGGTAATTATCCCCTTCAGCCAGCTTTCACGGCGCTGCGAACGATAACGTTGCTACCGGTCGCTCCCGGTACAGCGCCCTTGATCAGCAGCAGGTTACGCTCGGCGTCGACACGGACGATCTCAAGGCTCTGTACGGTGCAACGGGTGTTACCCATTTGACCGGCCATTTTCTTGCCCTTGAATACGCGACCAGGTGTCTGACACATGCCGATAGAACCCGGCGCACGATGCGACAGGGAGTTACCATGGCTGTTGTCTTGGGTACGGAAGTTCCAGCGCTTAACAGCACCCTGGAAGCCTTTACCCTTAGAGGTGCCGGTCACGTCGATCTTTTGACCAGCTTCGAAGAGGGATACGGTGAGTTCGCCACCCACTTCAGGAGCTTCTTCGCCTTCTGCAAGGCGGAATTCCATCAGCGAACGACCAGCCTCGACACCCGCCTTGGCAAACTGACCCGCTTGCGCTTTGGTGAGGTGCTTGGCTTTACGAGAACCAGTAGTGACCTGAACCGCTGCGTAGCCGTCAGACTCAAGCGTCTTGACGCGCGTTACACGGTTAGGATCAACTTCAATAACGGTCACGGGCACGGATGCGCCGTCTTCGGTAAAGACGCGGGTCATCCCGGCCTTGATACCGACTAAACCGATAGTCATGCTCAGTCTCCTATAGTGTACGGGGCTATCACCCGCTATGGCTGCCCTTTCCAGAGCATTCCACTAGCACATTGTGTGGCGCCTCACGGCGCGGCGGCTGCTGCTCTCGACAGATGACGATGAGCGCTGGGCCGCAAAGTGTCTAGTGTATTAGTCGAGCTTGATTTGCACGTCTACGCCAGCGGCGAGGTCGAGCTTCATCAGCGCATCAACGGTTTTCTCGGTCGGCTCAACGATGTCGAGCACACGCTTGTGAGTGCGAATCTCATACTGATCGCGCGCGTCCTTGTTGACGTGCGGAGAAATCAGGATGGTATAGCGCTCGCGGTTGGTCGGCAGCGGGATCGGACCACGAACCTGAGCACCAGTACGCTTAGCGGTTTCAACGATTTCCGCAGTGGACTGATCGATCAGGCGATGGTCGAACGCTTTCAACCGAATGCGAATCTTTTGGTTCTGCATTTGCCCTAAACTCCAATGGATGTCGACGGCGCGAGCCGTCTACCCACGCATTCAAAGGATGCGCATTATAGGCACGCCAATCGGCCATGTCAAACATTTGCGATTGGTGCGCAGAAAAGGGGGCTCTTGCGAGCCCCCTTGCATCATCAAGTCAACAGCTTACTTGACGATCTTGGCTACGACGCCAGCACCTACGGTACGGCCACCTTCGCGGATAGCGAAGCGCAGACCTTCGTCCATGGCGATCGGAGCGATCAGGGTGATAACCATTTTGATGTTATCGCCCGGCATTACCATTTCAACGCCTTCCGGCAGTTCACAAGTACCGGTTACGTCGGTGGTACGGAAGTAGAACTGCGGACGGTAGCCCTTGAAGAAAGGCGTGTGACGACCGCCTTCTTCCTTGGACAGTACGTATACTTCGGCTTCGAACGTGGTGTGCGGGTTGATGGTGCCCGGCTTGGCCAGAACCTGGCCACGCTCGACGTCATCACGCTTGGTACCACGCAGCAGGGCGCCAACGTTCTCACCTGCACGACCTTCGTCGAGCAGCTTACGGAACATTTCAACGCCAGTTACGGTGGTTTTGGTGGTGTCGCGGATACCCACGATTTCCACTTCTTCACCGGCTTTCACGATGCCGCGCTCTACACGACCGGTAACAACAGTACCACGGCCAGAGATAGAGAATACGTCTTCGATCGGCATCAGGAACGGCTGGTCGATGGCACGCTCCGGCTCAGGGATGTACTCATCCAGAGCCTTGATCAGGTTGGTCACGGCAGTAGTACCCATGCCGTTCTCGTCTTCACCGTTCAGAGCCATCAGCGCAGAACCAGTGATGATCGGCGTGTCGTCACCCGGGAAGTCGTACTCGTTCAGAAGTTCACGAACTTCCATTTCGACCAGCTCGAGCAGCTCTTCGTCATCGACCATGTCCGCCTTGTTCAGGAACACAACGATGAACGGAACACCAACCTGACGAGACAGCAGGATGTGCTCGCGAGTCTGCGGCATGGGGCCGTCAGCGGCAGAACATACCAGGATAGCGCCGTCCATCTGAGCAGCACCAGTGATCATGTTCTTGACGTAGTCAGCGTGTCCCGGGCAGTCAACGTGCGCGTAGTGACGCTGCTCGGACTGGTACTCAACGTGAGAAGTCGCGATGGTGATACCACGCTCACGCTCTTCCGGTGCGTTATCGATAGTATCGAATGCACGCCAGTCGCCGCCGAAAACCTCAGCAGACACGCGGGTCAGGGCCGCTGTCAGAGTCGTTTTACCGTGGTCGACGTGACCGATGGTGCCGACGTTGACGTGCGGTTTGGAACGTTCAAATTTTTCCTTAGCCACTGCTATAACCTCTTTACGTTAGCTAACGGTTAACCGTTTTGGTTGATGACGGCTTCAACGACGCTGGAGGGCGCCTCCTCGTACTTCGCGAACTCCATAGAGTAGCTCGCACGGCCCTGGGTCTGTGAGCGCAGATCGGTTGCGTAACCGAACATCTCACCCAGTGGCACCGTTGCACGAATGACTTTACCAGAGGAAGAGTCATCCATGCCCTGCACCAGGCCGCGACGACGGTTCAGGTCGCCCATGACGTCACCCATAAAATCTTCGGGGGTCACGACTTCGACCTTCATCACCGGCTCCAGCAGCACGGCCTTGGCCTTCCGGGCACCTTCTTTCACTGCCATGGAAGAAGCAATCTTGAACGCAGTCTCGTTCGAGTCCACGTCATGGTAGGAACCATCAAACAGCGTGACTTTGACGTCGATCATCGGGTAACCCGCGATGACACCGTTTTTCAGCTGCTCGAAAGCACCCTTCTCAACCGCAGGGACGTATTCCTTGGGAACCACACCACCCACGATTTCAGAGTTGAACTTGAAGAAGATCTCTTCTTCGCCTTCACCCTTCTCTTCTGCAGTCAGCGGCTCGATGCGCAGCCAGACGTGACCGAACTGACCACGACCACCAGACTGACGAACGAACTTGCCTTCCTGCTCGACGCTGCCGCGAATGGTTTCGCGGTAGGCGACCTGCGGCTTACCGATATTGGCTTCTACCTTGAACTCGCGACGCATGCGGTCGACGATGATGTCCAGGTGCAGCTCACCCATACCGGAGATAATGGTCTGACCGGTCTCTTCGTCGGTCTTGACCTGGAACGAAGGATCTTCCTGGGCCAGCTTGCCAAGCGCAACGCCCATTTTCTCTTGATCAGCTTTAGATTTCGGCTCAACAGCAACCGAGATCACCGGATCCGGGAACTCCATACGCTCGAGAACGATCCTGTCATCGATATCACACAGGGTGTCACCCGTGGTGACATCTTTAAGGCCGATACAGGCCGCGATGTCGCCCGCCAGTACTTCCTTGATCTCTTCGCGTGTATTGGCGTGCATCTGCACGATACGACCAACGCGCTCTTTCTTCTGCTTGACGGAGTTATAGACGCCGTCACCAGACTTCAGAACGCCCGAGTAGACGCGAATGAAGGTCAGGGTACCTACGAAGGGGTCGGTAGCAATCTTGAACGCCAGTGCAGCAAACGGAGCATTGTCGTCAGCTTCACGAGTGGCGACAGTACCATTCTTGTCGTCCAGCTCACCTTCGATGGCCTTGACTTCCGTTGGTGACGGCAGATACTCAACTACTGCGTCCAGAACCGCCTGAACACCCTTGTTCTTGAAGGCAGAACCACAGGTGACCAGAACGACTTCGCTGGCCAATGTACGGGCACGCAGGCCTGCCTTGATCTCAGCGACGCTCAGCTCGCCTTCTTCAAGGTACTTGTCCATCAGCTCTTCAGAGGCCTCGGCAGCGGCTTCGACCATCTGCTCGCGGTACTCTTCAGCGGTTTCGACCAACTCTGCAGGGATGTCTACAAGCTCATAGCTCGTTCCAAGGTCTTCCTCGTTCCAGAGGATTGCCTTCATCTCGATCAGGTCGATAACGCCCTTGAAGTCTTCTTCCGTGCCCCAGTTAATCTGGATCGGTACGGCGTTGGCACCCAAGCGCTCTTTCAGCTGGTCGACAACCATGAAAAAATCAGCGCCGGTACGGTCCATCTTGTTGACGAAGACCATGCGCGGAACTTCGTACTTGTTGGCCTGACGCCATACGGTTTCGGTCTGCGGCTGAACGCCGGAGGAACCGCACAGTACAACGACCGCACCATCGAGAACACGCAGAGAACGCTCAACTTCGATAGTGAAGTCAACGTGCCCGGGGGTGTCGATGATGTTGATACGGTGCTCATCAAACTGATGATTCATCCCCTTCCAAAAGGTGGTTACAGCAGCAGAGGTGATAGTGATACCACGCTCCTGCTCCTGCTCCATCCAGTCGGTCGTAGACGCACCCTCATGCGTTTCGCCCAGCTTGTGGTTTACGCCAGTGTAAAACAGTACACGCTCAGTGGTGGTAGTTTTACCTGCGTCGACGTGAGCCACAATCCCCAGGTTACGGTAGCGATTAAGCGGTGTTTTGCGTGCCACGGTGAAACTCCCGTTAGTTGGCGATGCTCGTTGATCCAGCGGTGCCATTTCTGCTTATGCCACCGCCGCCATCGACAACGATAGCGGCGGCGTGTTGCAACATGACGATAAAGACTTTTAACGCACTGCAACCGACAGAAAAAGACACGAGCCCAGAAACGTCGAGCTTAGAAACGATAGTGAGAGAAGGCCTTGTTGGCTTCTGCCATACGGTGCACGTCTTCACGCTTCTTGACAGCAGAGCCTTTGCCCTCAGCGGCATCCAGCATTTCACCTGCCAGGCGCTGAACCATCGTTTTCTCACCGCGACGACGCGCAGCGTCTACCAGCCAGCGCATTGCCAGCGCTTGGCGGCGTGACGGACGAACTTCAACCGGCACCTGATAAGTAGCACCACCCACGCGGCGCGACTTTACTTCGACCATCGGCTGGATGGTTTCCAGCGCCTTGTCGAAGATTTCCAGCGGCTCTTCTTTACTACGCTCGGCAACCTTGTCCAACGCACCATAGACGATGCGCTCAGCTACGGACTTCTTGCCGCTGACCATCAGGTGGTTCATGAACTTCGCCAGACGCTCACTTCCGAACTTGGGATCCGGCAGGATTTCGCGTTTAGCTACAACTCTTCTTCTAGGCATGATAAGCCCTCAATTAAGGATCCTTCAGGTAAACCCGGAACCTGCTTGCGCCTTTGGCGCCGCCCGACCTTACTCTTATCAGACCATCATATTCGGTTAAAAGGTAACACCGCAGCGCTCCATGAGGCTGCGTTCAGCGCCTTAGGACTTCGGACGCTTGGTACCGTACTTGGAACGACCCTGCTTACGGTTCTGTACGCCAGAGGTGTCAAGGGCGCCACGAACGGTGTGATAACGCACACCTGGCAAATCCTTTACACGACCGCCGCGAATCAGAACAACAGAGTGCTCCTGGAGGTTGTGACCTTCACCACCGATGTAAGAAGAGACTTCGAAACCGTTGGTCAGGCGCACACGGCAAACCTTACGCAGGGCCGAGTTCGGCTTCTTGGGGGTGGTGGTGTAAACGCGCGTACAAACGCCGCGCTTTTGCGGGCATGCCTGAAGCGCAGGCACGTCACTCTTGGTGACGGGGCGCTTGCGCGGCTTGCGCACTAGCTGATTAATCGTTGCCATGGTGTTTAGCTGACTCCAATGGTTGCCTTGGCCTATTAACAAATGCAAGCAGCGGATGCGGGCGCACCCACCCCACTGTTAAAGGCTGCGCATTCTAAAGGCTGACCCTGCCTGGCGTCAAGCCCTGGCGGTGGTTTACCGCCAGGTTCCTGCCATTCAGGGCCAGCCGCTCTTGGCTGCTCGTGGCCTGTCCTGGGTTACAGATCGTCGTCTGAATCCAGGGCGGTCAACTGAGCACCCAGCTCCTGCTCAACCTCGGTAGCCGAGGGGTTGAACAGACGCTCTACGTCTTCGCGCTTGCGACGACGCTCTGCGTGGTGAGTCAGACCGGTACCTGCCGGAATCAGACGTCCAACTACCACGTTTTCTTTCAGGCCACGCAGGTAATCGCGCTTGCCGGTTACCGCCGCTTCGGTCAATACGCGGGTCGTTTCCTGGAACGACGCCGCCGAAATGAACGATTCGGTGGCCAAGCTGGCCTTGGTGATACCCAGCAGCAAGCGTTGGTACTTGGCCGGGAACTTGCCTTCTTTCTCCAGACGCTCGTTCTGCTCCAGCACGCGCACCAGTTCTGCCTGGTCGCCGGTGATGAAGTCAGAGTCGCCGGAATCGGTGATCTCTACCTTGCGCAGCATCTGACGCACGATGACTTCGATGTGCTTGTCGTTGATGCCTACGCCTTGCAGACGGTATACGTCCTGTACTTCGGCAGTGATGTACTTGGCCAGCTCCGCCACACCCAGCAGGCGCAGGATGTCGTGCGGGTTGCTCGGGCCATCGGAAATCACTTCGCCCTTCTCGACGGCTTCGCCTTCGAAGACGGCGATTTGACGCCATTTCGGAATCAGCGCTTCGAACGGATCGCCAGATTCCGGGGTGATCGTCAGACGACGCTTGCCCTTGGTCTCTTTACCGAAGCTCACCACACCGCTGATTTCCGCCAGAATGGCCGACTCTTTCGGCTTACGCGCTTCGAACAGGTCGGCTACCCGCGGCAGACCACCGGTGATGTCCTTGTTACCCGAGGCTTCTACCGGGATACGGGCAACGACTTCACCCACACCGATGGTCGAGCCGTCGTCCACGGAGATGATCGAGTTGCCGGGCAGCAGGTACTGTACCGGCGTGTTGGAACCGGACACGGACACGTACTCGCCTGCGGCGTCCTGCAGCATCACCATCGGGCGCTTGTCGCGGCCAGCCATCGGGCGGGCGGCCGACTCGATGACCTCGATGGAGGAGAGACCGGTCATTTCATCGACGCTGCGGTGCATGGTGACACCTTCGTCGAGATCGATGAACTGGGCCTTACCTTCCACTTCCGCAATGATCGGATGGGTGTGCGGGTCCCACTTGGCCACGACCGTGCCAGCGTCGACGACGTCACCGTCGCGAACCGACAGCTCGGCACCGTAAGGCAGCTTGTAGTACTCACGCTCACGACCGTGATCGTCGGCGACGGCCAGGGCGCTTGAACGAGACACCACCACCAGCTTGCCGTCGGCACGCTCAACGTGCTTGATGTTGTGCAGGCGTACTTTACCGCCGTGCTTCACCTGTACGCTGTCGACCGCCGAGGAACGCGATGCCGCACCACCGATGTGGAACGTACGCATGGTCAGCTGGGTACCCGGCTCACCGATGGACTGGGCAGCGATGACACCCACCGACTCACCGATGTTGACCTGATGGCCACGCGCCAGGTCCCGACCGTAGCAGGACGAACAAACGCCGTGCGCGGTGTCACAGGTGATGGTGGAGCGCACGATGATCTCGTCCACCCCCATGGTGTCCAGCGACGCACACCACTTCTCGTCGAGCAGCGTGTTGCGCGGGATCAGCACTTCTTCGGTGCTCGGATCGATGACGTCCTGCGCCACCACCCGGCCCAGTACACGCTGTGACAGCGGTACGATGATGTCGCCACCCTCGATGATCGGGTGCAGCGTCAGACCGTTCTCGGTACCACAGTCGGTTTCGGTGATCACCAGATCCTGGGCCACGTCGACCAGACGGCGAGTCAGGTAACCGGAGTTGGCCGTTTTCAGGGCCGTATCCGCCAGACCTTTACGCGCACCGTGGGTCGAGATGAAGTACTGGAGTACGTTCAGACCTTCACGGAAGTTGGCCACGATGGGGGTTTCGATGATCGAGCCATCCGGCTTGGCCATCAGACCACGCATACCCGCCAGCTGACGGATCTGGGCGGCGCTACCACGGGCACCGGAGTCGGCCATGATGAAGACGCTGTTGAAGGAGTCCTGCTCCACTTCATTGCCTTCACGGTCGACGACGGTCTCCTTGGAGATACCCACCATCATCGCCTTGGCCACCTTGTCGTTGGCCTTGGACCAGATGTCGATAACCTTGTTGTACTTCTCGCCTGCGGTCACCAGACCGGACGAGAACTGGTCTTCGATCTCTTTGACTTCGGCTTCGGCCGCGTCGACGATCTCGGTCTTGGCGTCGGGAATGACGAAGTCGTTGACACCGATCGAGGCGCCGGACCAGGTCGCCAGACGGAAGCCGGTGTACATCAGCTGGTCAGCGAAGATGACCGTGGGCTTGAGGCCCGCACGGCGATACACTTCGTTGATCAGGCTGGAGATCGCCTTCTTCTTCATCGGCTGATCGATCAGCGCGAACGGTACCCCTTCCGGCAGAATGCGGAACAGCAGGGCACGGCCCACCGTGGTGTCGTACAGGCGACGATGCTCGGAGCGCTCGCCGGTCTCTTCGTCGACGTCCACTTCATCCAGGCGCACTTTGACGCGAGCATGCAGCGAGACGGACTGAGTACCGAAGGCACGCTCTACCTCGTTGAGGTCAGAGAACACCATGCCTTCGCCCTTGGCGTTGATCTTTTCGCGGGTCATGTAGTACAGACCCAGAACAACGTCCTGCGACGGTACGATGATCGGCTCGCCGTTGGCTGGCGACAGCACGTTGTTGGTGGCCATCATCAGCGCACGCGCTTCGAGCTGGGCTTCCAGGGTCAGCGGTACGTGGACCGCCATCTGGTCACCGTCGAAGTCGGCGTTGTAAGCCGCACACACCAGCGGGTGCAGCTGGATCGCCTTGCCTTCGATCAGCAGCGGTTCGAACGCCTGGATACCCAGACGGTGCAGGGTCGGTGCACGGTTGAGCAGTACCGGGTGTTCGCGGATGACGTCGGCCAGAATATCCCAAACTTCCGGCAGTTCGCGCTCGACCATCTTCTTCGCGGCCTTGATCGTGGACGCATGACCCAGCGACTGCAGCTTGGAGTAGATGAACGGCTTGAACAGCTCGAGGGCCATCTTCTTCGGCAGACCACACTGGTGCAGACGCAGGGTCGGGCCCACGGTGATGACCGAACGGCCGGAGTAGTCGACACGCTTACCCAGAAGGTTCTGACGGAAACGGCCCTGCTTACCCTTGATCATGTCGGCAAGGGATTTCAGCGGACGCTTGTTGGAGCCAGTGATGGCACGGCCGCGACGGCCGTTGTCCAGCAGCGCATCCACCGCTTCCTGCAGCATACGCTTCTCGTTGCGCACGATGATGTCCGGCGCATTGAGGTCCAGTAGACGCTTCAGGCGGTTGTTACGGTTGATCACACGACGGTAGAGGTCGTTGAGATCGGAGGTCGCGAAGCGGCCACCGTCCAGCGGCACCAGCGGACGCAAATCCGGCGGCAGCACGGGCAGCACTTCCATGACCATCCACGCCGGCGCATTGCCGGAGTGGTAGAACGCTTCGAGCAGCTTCAGGCGCTTGGAGAGCTTCTTGATCTTGGTTTCAGAGTTGGTCTGCGGAATCTCTTCGCGCAGCGTGTTGATCTCTTCTTCCAGATCGATGTCCTTGAGCAGCTCCTGAACGGCTTCGGCACCCATGCGGGCGTCGAAGTCATCGCCGAACTCTTCCAGGGCTTCGAAGTACTGCTCGTCGTTGAGCAGCTGACCACGCTCCAGCGTGGTCATGCCCGGGTCGATGACCACGAAGCTTTCGAAGTACAGCACGCGCTCGATATCACGCAGGGTCATATCGAGGAACATGCCGATACGCGACGGCAGTGATTTCAAAAACCAGATGTGAGCGACCGGCGAGGCCAGCTCGATGTGGCCCATGCGCTCACGGCGCACGGCAGCCTTGGTGACTTCGACGCCACACTTCTCACAAATGATGCCACGGTGCTTCATGCGCTTGTACTTGCCGCACAGACACTCGTAGTCCTTGACCGGGCCAAAGATCTTGGCGCAGAACAGACCATCCCGCTCCGGCTTGAAGGTACGGTAGTTGATGGTCTCGGGCTTCTTCACCTCGCCAAACGACCAGGAGCGAATCATGTCCGGCGACGCGAGGGTAATCTTGATCGCGTCGAACTCTTCGGACTGAGACTGCGATTTGAGTACTTTCACCAAATCTTTCATATGACGGCTCCTAGCTCTCTAACTCGATATCGATGCCCAGCGAGCGGATTTCCTTCACGAGTACGTTGAAGGATTCCGGCATGCCTGCCTGCATGGTGTGGTCGCCATCCACGATGTTCTTGTACATCTTGGTGCGGCCTTCGACGTCGTCCGACTTGACGGTGAGCATCTCTTGTAGCGTGTACGCAGCGCCGTAGGCTTCCAACGCCCACACTTCCATCTCACCGAAGCGCTGACCACCGAACTGTGCCTTACCACCCAGGGGCTGCTGAGTCACCAGCGAGTAAGAACCGGTAGAACGCGCGTGCATCTTGTCGTCTACCAGGTGGTTAAGCTTCAGCATGTACATGTAGCCAACGGTGACCGGGCGGTCGAAGGCATCGCCGGTACGACCATCGTACAGCGCCATCTGACCGGATTCCGGAATGTCTGCCAGCTTCAGCAGGTGCTTGATCTCGTGCTCTTTGGCACCGTCAAACACCGGCGTGGCCATGGGCACACCGCCTTTGAGGTTTTTCGCCAGCGCGATGATTTCCTCATCGGTCAGCGAATCGATGTCCTCCATGCGGGTGCCAGGCGTGTTGTAGACCTGCCCCAGGAAGTCACGAATTTCCGCAACCTGCTGGCCACGCGCATCGCGCAGCATGGCCTCGATCTTGACGCCCAGGCCGCGTGCCGCCATGCCTAGGTGGGTTTCCAGGATCTGACCGACGTTCATGCGCGACGGTACACCCAGCGGGTTCAGCACCACGTCCACCGGCTCGCCCTTCTCGTCGAACGGCATGTCCTCGATGGGCATGATCGCGGAGATAACACCCTTGTTACCGTGACGACCGGCCATCTTGTCGCCTGGCTGAATGCGACGCTTCACCGCCATGTAGACCTTGACGATTTTCAGCACGCCCGGCGCGAGGTCGTCGCCCTGGGTCAGCTTGCGTTTCTTGTCTTCGAAACGCTCGTCCATCTCTTTACGGCGGTTTTCGAGCTGCTCATCGGCCTGGGCCAGCAGTTCGTTGTAGGCTTCGTCCTGCATGCGCAGCTTGAACCACTGCTGACGGGGCAGTTCGTCCAGGTACGTCTCGCTCAGCACGTCGCCTTTTTTCAGGTTCGGGCCACCGTTGACGGCCTGACCTTCCAGGGTGCGCTTCAGACGCTCGAACGTCGCGTCTTCGGCAATCCGGTAGGTCTCCTGCAGGTCCTTGCGTACTTCGTCCAGCTGCATCTGCTCGATGGACAGGGCACGGGAGTCCTTCTCGACGCCGTCACGGGTGAAGACCTGAACGTCGATGACCGTACCCTTCATGCCGGTGGGGGCGCGCAGGGAGGTGTCTTTCACGTCAGAGGCTTTCTCACCGAAGATGGCGCGCAGCAGCTTCTCTTCCGGCGTCAGCTGGGTTTCACCTTTCGGCGTTACCTTACCCACCAGAATGTCGCCGGGGCCGACTTCAGCGCCGATGTACACAACGCCCGCTTCGTCCAGCTTGCCCAGCGCCGATTCACCGACGTTGGGGATATCGGAGGTGATCTCTTCCGGCCCCAGCTTGGTGTCACGAGACACACAGGTCAGTTCCTGAATGTGAATCGTGGTGAAGCGATCTTCCTGAACGACACGCTCGGAGAGCAGGATGGAGTCTTCGAAGTTGTAACCGTTCCAGGGCATGAACGCGATGCGCATGTTCTGGCCCAGGGCCAGATCACCCATGTCGACAGACGGGCCGTCGGCCAGAATATCGCCGCGTGCCACGCTGTCGCCAGGCCGCACGATGGGGCGCTGGTTCATACAGGTGTTCTGGTTGGAGCGGGTGTACTTGGTCAGGTTGTAGATGTCGACGCCGGCTTCACCGCCGATGATTTCATCTTCGTTGACCCGCACCACCACACGACGCGCATCCACGGAGTCGATGACGCCGCCACGGCGCGCCACGGCACATACGCCGGAGTCGCGGGCCACGAAGCGCTCCATGCCGGTACCGACCAGCGGCTTGTCTGCACGCAGGGTCGGAACGGCCTGACGCTGCATGTTCGCACCCATCAAGGCGCGGTTGGCGTCATCGTGCTCCAGGAACGGGATCAGGGCCGCTGCGACCGAGACCACCTGACGCGGAGACACGTCCATCAGCGTCACTTGCTCAGGACGCATGAAGGTGGTTTCGCCGCGGTGGCGTACCTGCACCAGGTCATCGATCAGCTTGCCGGACTCGTCTACCGCCGCCGACGCCTGGGCGATAACGAAGTCGCCCTCCTCGATCGCCGACAGGTGAACGATGTCGTCAGTGACCTGACAGGCATTCACTTTGCGGTACGGCGTTTCCAGGAAACCATAGCTGTTGGTATGGCTGTAGGTGGCCAGCGAGTTGATCAGACCGATGTTCGGGCCTTCCGGCGTTTCGATCGGGCACAGACGACCATAGTGCGTGGCGTGTACGTCACGTACTTCGAAGCCTGCGCGCTCACGGGTCAGACCGCCCGGGCCGAGTGCCGATACACGACGCTTGTGGGTCACCTCGGACAGCGGGTTGTTCTGGTCCATGAACTGGGACAGCTGGCTGGAACCGAAGAACTCTTTCACCGCCGCCGCCACGGGCTTGGCATTGATCAGGTCCTGGGGCATCAAGCCTTCGCTCTCCGCCATGGAGAGACGCTCTTTTACCGCACGCTCGACGCGCACCAGACCTACACGGAACTGGTTCTCGGCCATTTCGCCAACGCAGCGGATACGGCGGTTGCCCAGGTGGTCGATATCGTCGACGTCACCAAAGCCGTTACGGATGTTGATCAGCTCGCGCAGCACATCGAGGATGTCCTTGCGGTCCAATACACCGGAGCCCACGTCGGAGTCACGACGCAGACGACGGTTGAACTTCATCCGGCCCACGCCCGACAGGTCGTAACGGTCTTCGGTGAAGAACAGGTTGTGGAACAGCGTTTCGGCGGCTTCCTTGGTGGGCGGCTCGCCAGGACGCATCATGCGGTAGATTTCGACCAGCGCTTCCAGCTGCGAGCTGGTGGTGTCCAGCTTCAGCGTGTCGGAAACGAAGGAACCGCAGTCCAGGTCATTGGTGTAGAGCGTTTCGATCAGGGTAATGCCGCCCTGAGCCATGCGCTCCAGCACTTCTGGGGTAATTTCGGTGTTGCACGGGCAGATCAGCTCGCCCGTTTTAGTGTCGATCTGGTCTTTGGCCAGCGTCTTGCCGAACAGGTACTCCATCGGCACTTCCAGACGCTCCAGACCCGCTTTTTCCAACTGGCGGATGTGCTTCTGAGTGATCCGACGACCTTCTTCGACGATCAGTTCACCATCGGCACCCTTGATGTCGAAGGTGGCGGTTTCACCGCGCAGACGCGAAGGCACCAGCTCCACGGAAAAGCCAGACTTTTCGATATGGAAAGTACTGGTTTCGAAGAACTCGTCGAGGATCTCTTCGGTGCTCATGCCCAGCGCGCGCATCAGCACGGAAGCCGGCAGCTTGCGACGACGGTCGATACGCACGAAGACGTTGTCTTTCGGGTCGAACTCGAAGTCGAGCCAGGAGCCACGGTAAGGAATCACGCGAGCAGAGTAGAGCAGCTTGCCGGAAGAGTGGCTCTTGCCCTTGTCATGATCGAAGAACACACCGGGTGAGCGGTGGAGCTGGGAAACGATTACCCGCTCGGTACCGTTGATGACGAAGGTACCGTTCTCGGTCATCAGGGGGATTTCCCCCATGTAGACTTCCTGCTCTTTGATATCCTTGATAGCCTTGTTCGAAGAGTCGCGATCATAGATGATCAAGCGAACCTTGACGCGCAGCGGGGCGGAGTAGGTCACGCCACGCAGCTGACACTCCTTCACATCGAACGCCGGCGTACCGAAGCGATAGCTGACATACTCCAGCGCAGCGTTACCCGAGAAGCTCTCGATCGGGAACACGGACTTGAATGCCGCGTGCAGACCCACTTCGTGCCGCTCATCAGGCGAACGATCCTGCTGGAGAAAGTCGTAGTAGGAATCAAGCTGGATGGCCAGCAAGTAAGGCACATCCATCACTTGGGGCAGTTTGCCGAAATCCTTGCGGATGCGTTTTTTCTCAGTATATGAGTAAGCCATCTGTATTCCCCAGCTTGTTCACCATGGGTGACCGATGCGTGGTCATCTGCCCGCGGGCGTTTCAGACGCAGACAGCAAGCTCCTCAATCGGTAGCTCGCCGTCAAAAATCTTGATAGATAACAGTGTTACGGTAGTGCTGTCCGCGCTTCGTTGTTGCCTGCCGACACGCTCACGCTTTACAACTGACGCATTACAACAACGTACGCTTCACAACAACGGTCCTGCTATTGTGCTGCTTTTTACCGCAGCGGCTCTGTCGTTTCGCTGCACGGCAGCATATTACAACAGAAAAAGGCCGGCAGCGGGATAGCCCGCCGCCAGCCGTGGAAGCTTACGCAGCGCGTAAAGCCATCAGCACAAGGATTACTTGAGCTCGACGGTTGCGCCCGCTTCTTCCAGCTTCTTCTTGGCAGCTTCAGCGTCGTCCTTGGACATCGCTTCTTTGATGGTCGCCGGAGCGCCGTCAACAGCGCCTTTGGCTTCTTTCAGGCCAAGACCGGTGATTTCACGAACGGCTTTGATGACGTTGACTTTCTTGTCACCAGCAGACGCCAGTACCAGGTCGAATTCGGTCTGCTCTTCAGCAGCTTCGCCAGCAGCCGCCGGACCAGCCATAACGGCTGCGGCAGCAGAAACGCCGAATTTCTCTTCCATCGCTTCGATCAGCTCGACAACTTCCATTACGGACATGTCGGCTACAGCATTGATGATATCGTCTTTGGTCAGTGCCATTGTTCCATTCCTAACTTTGCGGGAGTCTCGGACAACCGAGAACTCGGGATTTATTGCAGGTTCAGGCTGCGTGTCGATAACGCGGCCCGCAAGAAACGCTGCTTAGGCAGCTTCGGCTTCTTGCTTCTGGTCGCGCAGGGCGGCCAGGGTACGAACCAGCTTGCCAGCGGAGGCTTCTTTCATGACCGACATCAACTTGGCAATTGCCTCGTCGTAAGTCGGCAGGGTTGCCAGACGATCGATGTCAGCAGCCGGAATCAGCTCACCTTCGTAGGCCAACGCTTTCACTTCGAAGTTCTGCTCAGTCTTGGCAAACTCCTTGAACAGACGAGCGGCAGCGCCCGGATGCTCAGTGGAGAAAGCCAGCAGAGTAGGACCAACGAAGCTCTCGTTCAGACACTCCCACTGGGTGCCTTCGAGTGCGCGGCGAGCCAGCGTGTTACGAACAACACGCAGCTCTACACCATTCTCACGCGCCTGCTTGCGCAGATCGGTCATTTTACCGACCGTGACGCCGCGAGAATCGGCAACTACGACGGAGAGTGCGCCCTTGGCCGCTTCACTGACCTCGGCAACAATCGCTTTCTTGCCTTCAAGTGCTAGTGGCACAGTGATCACTCCTTCGTGCCGAAACCCGTCAAGGTTTCGGAGGTTACCATCTCTTCCAGGCCCAACAGCGGCACAGGAAGCCTTAGGGGATGGTGCTCACCAGAAAGCGGTTGCTAAAAGCGTTAACCAACTGGCGGCCACACCATCTGCGCAGGCGCTTTAGGGCGATTAAGCCGCCACTTCAGAAAAGCGGCGGCACCTGCGGTCTTTGACGGTGCCTCATCTGGCATAAAGCTCAGCGAGGGACCGCAAAGTTCTTGCTCGGTTCCAGCCACCGGCAACACGAGATTTCGCCCGTGCCGCCAGCAGGACTATCCTCGACTCGCTTATACCAGCGAGGAGTGGTCGATAGTCAAACCCGGGCCCATGGTAGTGGACAGGGTGAATTTCTTGAAGTAGATGCCTTTGGAAGAGCTCGGCTTGAGCTTCTTCAGGTCAGCTACCAGTGCTTCCAGGTTACCCTGAACGGCGGTCGCGTCAAAATCGACCTTGCCCAGCGTGGTGTGGATGATGCCGTTCTTGTCGGTACGGAAACGCACCTGACCCGCTTTGGCATTCTTGACCGCAGTGGCCACGTCAGGCGTCACGGTGCCGACCTTCGGGTTCGGCATCAGGCCGCGCGGACCGAGGATCTGGCCCAGCTGACCGACAACGCGCATGGCATCCGGAGAAGCGATGACGACGTCGAAATCCATCACGCCTTTCTTGACCTGCTCGGCCAGCTCTTCCATGCCCACGATGTCAGCGCCGGCTTCTTTGGCCGCATCGGCGTTGGCACCCTGAGTGAACACAGCCACGCGAACGTCTTTACCGGTGCCGTTAGGCATGACGGTAGCGCCACGAACGACCTGGTCGGATTTACGCGGATCAACACCCAGGTTGATCGCAACGTCCAGAGACTCTTTGAACTTCACGGTTGACAGCTCAGAAAGCAGGGCAACGGCTTCTTCCAGAGAGTAAGCCTTGTTGCTGTCTACTTTCTCGCGAATCATCTTGGCGCGCTTGGACAGTTTAGCCATGATTAGAGACCCTCCACGTTTAAGCCCATGCTGCGAGCGCTACCAGCGATGGTGCGCACTGCGGCTTCAAGATCAGCAGCCGTCATGTCAGGCTCTTTGGTCTTGGCGATCTCTTCCAGCTGCGCACGTGTCACGGTGCCAACCTTCTTCTTGTTCGGCTCACCAGAACCGGACTTGATGCCCGCTGCTTTTTTCAGCAGTACGGCAGCAGGCGGTGTCTTGGTGACGAACGTGAAGCTACGGTCTGAGTAGACGGTAATTACGACAGGCGTCGGCAGGCCCGGCTCAACTTCTTGAGTCGCGGCGTTGAACGCCTTACAGAATTCCATGATGTTCACGCCGTGCTGACCCAGCGCGGGGCCTACGGGCGGACTCGGGTTGGCTTTACCTGCAGCAACCTGCAGTTTGATGTAAGCCTGTACTTTCTTGGCCATGATAATTACTCCAATTGGGTGATAACGCCTGACGGCTCCCCGGTACGCGTAAAGCAGCGCGGGGCTGCTTTACATGAATCCAGGACGGCACCCACGGCGCCATCCTGCAACAATTTGAAATTACTCTTTTTCTACCTGAGAGAACTCAAGCTCTACAGGCGTCGCACGGCCGAAGATCAGCACGCTGACCTGCAGACGGCTCTTGTCGTAGTTCACCTCTTCAACGACACCGTTGAAATCGGCAAATGGACCATCGATGACACGCACGGACTGACCCGGCTCGAACATGGTCTTGGGACGCGGCTTGTCGGTGCCGTCCTTCACACGACGAAGAATGGCTTCGGCTTCGCGACTGGTGATGGGCGCCGGCTTCTCTTTGGTGCCACCGATGAACCCCATGACACGCGGCGTTTCGTTCACCAGATGCCAGGTTTCGTCGACCATCTCCATCTCGACCAGCACATAGCCAGGATAAAACTTGCGCTCACTCTTGCGGCGCTTGCCGTCGCGCATCTCGACCACTTCTTCCGTCGGCACCAGGATTTCGCCAAAGCGATCTTCCATGCCATACATTTTCACACGCTCGATCAGCGAGCGCATGACATGCTTCTCAAAGCCGGAATAAGCGTGGACGACGTACCAACGTTTGGACATGAAAACTCCTAACCAATAACGCCGGACATCGCCCAGCCAAGAAGAGTGTCAATCAACCACAGCATCAACCCCACCACCAGCACCGCTACCAGTACGATGGCAGTCGTTTGAATGGTTTCAGGACGGGTTGGCCATACAACGCGCTGAATCTCTTTCCTGGCGCTGACAGCAAGCTCGATCAGGTCGCGACCCTTGGCGGTAGTGAGTGCAATCAATCCTGCCAATGCACACAGCACAACGACACCAAGGACACGATAGAGCAGGCCAATATCGGCGAAATAGGTATTACCAACGATTGCAACAACAAGCAGCGCTACAGTCGCCGCCCACTTGAGCCCGTCATGGCGCGTCTGTTGCACCTCATCGCCATGTTTTACGGAACTAGGCTTCATAAAAACGAGACTCCTAAGGGTGCAGCGAGCGACAAAGGAATTCTAGAAAGACATGCCAACCTGGGGAAGATTGGCAGGCCAGGAGGGAATCGAACCCCCAACCTGCGGTTTTGGAGACCGCTGCTCTGCCAATTGAGCTACTGGCCTGTATCGTCAAATGCGCAATTTACCACCTGCGCAAGAGCGGGCGCCATGATAGCGGAAACTTTTCCGCCTGACAACCCTTACATCACACCCACTACCGCGGGCGAAGACAAAAAAAGCGAGCATCGCTCGCTTTTTTCGCAATATGGAGCTCATGGACGGAATTGAACCGTCGACCTCACCCTTACCAAGGGTGTGCTCTACCCCTGAGCTACATGAGCCAAACACATCAAACTGGAGCGGGCGGCGGGAATCGAACCCGCACCATCAGCTTGGAAGGCTGAGGTTCTACCATTGAACTACGCCCGCCGAACTTGCCTAAAGAATGACAATCCGCTGCATGAGAAACAGTAGCTAATGCCCGCTTGCCGGCTTTTCATTCACAAGCACTGACAAATCAGCGCCCATACAATCTGGTGGAGAGGGAAGGATTCGAACCTTCGAAGCTTTCGCGGCAGATTTACAGTCTGCTCCCTTTGGCCACTCGGGAACCTCTCCAGCTGTGGCGGCACATTATGCCAGCCCTCAAAACAGTGTCAAGCCAAAATCTCTTTATTTTCGAGACTTTTACTGCCTACTGATTTAACCAATCAGCGTTGCGACTCGACCACATCTGCTTTGGAACGCGCTGCATTCTGTCAAAGCAGCATGGAGAATGCAAGCCCTGCGCGAATTTTTTCCAACGAAACCGGCTCCGGCACCTGCGGCGCACCCGACATCTTGCCTGCGCGCTCGGCGAAGGTCAGCGGAAATGTGGCTTCGAGGCCGCCATACACCATGTCGGGCCAGACGGCATGGGGCACCTGGACCCCGCGCGACACCACCCGCGCATCCCCGCCCGTCAACAGCATGGGCAGCGCCACTCCTTGCTGGTCACATACCTCACTGTAAATGCGATTGATGGCACTGACCGCCGCCATGTAGATGCCATGGTTGACGGCATCCACCGTGCGCCTGCCAGGCTCCAGCAGCGCATCGGCCTCGCTATCGGGGTCGATGGCCACATTACGGGTGCCCAGCTTGAGACTCTCCTTCATCAACCGTAACCCCGGGATGATGAAGCCCCCCAGATGCACCCCGCCCGGCAACACGAAATCAATGGTGATGGCACTGCCGCAGTCCACCGCACAGCAGCC
This sequence comes from Halomonas sp. 141, assembly GCF_002810305.1. Taxonomy (NCBI): domain Bacteria; kingdom Pseudomonadati; phylum Pseudomonadota; class Gammaproteobacteria; order Oceanospirillales; family Halomonadaceae; genus Halomonas; species Halomonas sp. 141. Next base: position 80,636 of record NZ_PINZ01000004.1, on the reverse strand, counting down.
GCCGGCCAGCTGGTAACCCGCCAAGGCCCCCATCCAACGGTCTACGCCCAGGCGGCCGGGCTCCTCATAGCCGTTGACGACGCCCAGCGCCTCGGGTGTCGAGCGCGCCACATGGACCTGACGCACCTGGCGGCGGAGCAGGGCGACAGTTTCGTCCAGCACGGCGGCCCTGGCCACGCTGGAAATGCGCACCGCTTCTACTACGCCCAGGTCCGGAATATCCGCCCCTGGACGCCACTCCTCCCGGGTCCATACGGCCCCGCGTGAGCGGATCTCGCTGCTCTCGGCATCCTTGAGCCGCCACTTCGACAGCGTGTTGCCGATATCCAAATCCAGAATCATAGACGCCTACGTACGCTAATCTCACCGCCCGACAGGCGTCGCGAGTGACCGTTTTCAGTAACCCACAGGTTACCACTTTCATCGACATCGCCTGCAACGGCATCGCTGGTGCGCTCCCCCTGGATGACCCGAATGGGCAACCCTGAGTAGGCATGGCGCTGGTTCCAGGCGTCGAGCCAGGGCGCGAACCCACCGTTCTCGAACCCCGCCAACATGCTCAGCAACCCCGATGCCATGTCTGCCGCCAGCTGATTACGCGAGATACCGGGCCGCGCATCGAACAACGCGGCCACCGGCTGGTCGATGGCCGCCCGCAGGCTATCCGGCAGCATCAAGTTCATGCCGATGCCGATCACCACTTCACAAGGGCCAGCGGCATCGCCGGTCACTTCGATCAAAATGCCCGCCAGCTTGCCCAGCTCGCCCTCGTTTTCGGCCAACAGCACGTCGTTGGGCCACTTCAACTTGGGTGCCACGCCATACTGCTCGAGCACCTGAGAGACCACGACGCCCACCGCGAGACTTAGCCCCTCCAGAGCATTGACGCCGGATTCGAAGCGCCAGCCCATGGACACCATCAGACTCTGCCCCCAAGGCGTCGACCAGACACGGCCGCGCCGTCCGCGCCCTGCCGTCTGCAGCTCGACGAAACACACTTCGCCGTGGCCTGCACCCTGTGAAAACCGCTCACGCAGGTACTCGTTACTGGAGGGCAGCTGGTCTTCGACGAACAGACGCGCCAGCAGGTGGCGGGCATCCGCAGGTAGCCGTTCGACGATGCGAGCGCCATCCAACGGCTCGAGCGGGTAAGCGAGGCGATAGCCTCGCCCTTTGACGGCGACCAGCTCGACGCCCAGCGCTTCGAGTTTCTTCAGCTGCTTCCACACGGCGGCTCGGGAAACGCCTAGCGCCTCCCCCAACTGTTCACCGGAATGAACCTCGCCATCGCTCAACAAACGCATCAGATTACCGATGGTCATGTGCCCGCCCTGCAAAAAAGAGTTGATATTACCGGATATGCAAAACCGCCGGAAAGTAGCGACATCCTGGTTTTATTTTTAGCGTCGATGTCAACCTCTATTTGAGGGGTCGCCTTTAAGGGAATTTTACCTACTATAACCGTTAGCCAACCCAAGGTGCCCAGGTGTCCAGGCCCTTGGCTGTAGCTCCCCCTTTGCCTTGCATCGATTAAACGAGAGGAACGCAGAATGCTGAACAAAAAAATGTTTGCGACTGCCGCCATGGCGATGACCATGAGCCTGACGGCACAGGCTGACGATCAATTTCCATCAGGGCCGCTGACGCTGGTCGTTGGCTTTGCTGCTGGTGGCAGCACGGACATTCAAGCCCGCGTGCTGGCCAATGTCCTGTCTGACAATCTTGGGCAGCCCGTGAATGTCGTCAACCAGCCAGGCGCTGGCGGCGCCGTTTCGCTCACCCGTTTGATGCATAATCGCGACGAGGGGCACACCTTCGTTTATGCAGGCACCAACGGTACGTTAACCTTTGCGCCCCATGCGCACGACACTGATTTCACATTGGATGATTTCCGCTACGTTGCCAGTATCACGACCGTACAGCACGCGCTCGTCACCGGCAAAGACCGCCCCTTTGGCGACAGCTGGGAAAGCCTGGTGGAGTACGCCCGGGAAAACCCGGGCACCAGCTATGCCACCCAGCACGCGCTGGATAGGCTGGTCATCGAATACATCATGGAACAAGAAGGCCTGGACCTGCGCATCGTGCCCACAGCAGGTGGTGGTGGCATGGCACCACTGATTCTCTCGGGGGACGTCGACTTTGCTTATAGTGGCGGCACCCACTCTGGCTACGCAGAGAGCGGAGAAATGCCCGTCCTCTTGAGCATGGACAGTGATCGCCTGTTCGCCTTCCCTGATGCCCCTTCGGTGATGGAAGCTGGCTACGACATCGACACCTCGGATTTTCGCGTCATCGTAGTGCCGAAAAACACGCCTGACAGCCATGTCGAGCGTCTCTCTGAAGCCCTGGAAGCAGCCACCCAGGACGAGCGCTTTATCGAGATCACCGAAGAGCGAATTTTGATGCCCGTGCACTTCCGGGGCGAAGAGGAGGCCACCGAGATGCTTTACGCGCAGTCGGAAAACTATCGTCAACTGCTTGAGCGCATGGGCGGCGTCCCTGCCGACGACTGATCGCCAGCACCGAAGGCCGTTACGTTAGGCTTGGCGCCCTTGAGCTACATTAAATAGAAGGGCGCCACCGCTGCGGCCTGTCATACCGCTGCCATTTTCCGCACATTGCCATTCTGCTCAATGGGTTAGCAAGATGCCGACAAACCAGCGAGGCGCTTTCACATCAGTCCCGGCATCGCGAAATCGCTAACTACGTTTCGAACACGCAAAGAAACTATCCCGCCAGCAGCTTAGTAGGTACAATGCTCGCCCTTTTTCCCTAACCGCGCCTAGGGACCTTTCACGATTGTATCCATAGGTGCCAATCTAATCGATAGAGCTATCCTATGAGCACCACCCCGTCAATTGATAATCTTCGCAACATTGCCATCATTGCCCACGTTGACCACGGCAAAACGACCCTGGTAGACAAGCTGCTTAGCCAGTCCGGAACGCTCGACCGCAAGGCCGAAGGTCAGGAGCGCATCATGGACTCCAATGACCAGGAGAAAGAGCGCGGCATCACCATCCTGGCCAAGAATACGGCTATTCAGTGGCAGGATGGCAATGGCAAGGATTACCACATCAACATCGTGGACACCCCCGGGCACGCCGACTTCGGCGGTGAAGTAGAGCGCGTCATGTCCATGGTGGACTCTGTGCTGCTGCTGGTCGACGCCGTGGACGGCCCGATGCCACAGACCCGCTTCGTGACCCAGAAAGCGTTCTCGCAGGGCCTCAAGCCTATCGTGGTGGTCAACAAGATCGACCGCCCCGGCGCGCGTCCCGACTGGGTCATCGACCAGATCTTCGATCTGTTCGACAACCTGGGCGCCACCGACGACCAGCTCGACTTCCCGATCATCTACTGCTCGGCCCTGAACGGCATTGCGGGCATGGACCCGGAAGAGCTGGCCGAGAACATGGACCCGATGTTCCAGGCTATCGTCGATATCGTCGAGCCGCCGAAAGTCGAAGTCGATGGCCCCTTCCAGATGCAGATTTCTGCCCTGGACTACAACAGCTACGTCGGCGTCATCGGCCTGGGCCGCATCAAGCGCGGTTCTGTGAAGCCCAACCAGCAGATCTCGGTGATCGGCGTAGATGGCAAGGTGCGCAAGGGCAAGATCGGCCAGGTCATGACCCACATGGGCCTTGAGCGCGTACAAACTACCGAAGCCACCGCTGGCGATATCGTCTGCATCACCGGTATCGAAGAGCTGTCCATTTCGGACACCCTGTGTGACCCGAGCGCCGTCGAAGCCCTGCCGCCGCTGTCCGTAGACGAGCCCACCGTCTCGATGACCTTCCAGGTCAACGACTCGCCGTTCGCAGGCAAGGATGGCAAGTTCGTCACCAGCCGCAACATCAAGGATCGCCTGGACCAGGAGCTGATCCACAACGTGGCGCTGCGCGTCGAGCAGGGCGAAACGCCCGAGAAGTTCAAGGTCTCTGGCCGTGGCGAACTGCACCTGTCGGTACTGATCGAAACCATGCGTCGTGAAGGCTTCGAGCTGGCCGTTGGTCGCCCCGAGGTCATCATCAAGGAGATCGACGGCGTCAAGCAGGAGCCCTACGAAGAAGTCATCATCGACTGTGAAGAGCAGCATCAGGGCTCGATCATGGAAGAGCTGGGCTACCGCAAGGGCGAGCTGACCAACATGAACCCGGATGGCAAGGGCCGTGTGCGCCTCGACTTCATCATCCCGGCACGTGGTCTGATCGGCTTCCGTGGCCAGTTCCTGACGCTGACGTCGGGCACCGGCATTCTGACCAGCCGTTTCGACCATTACGGCCCGCTGAAGCCCGATGCCGCCATTGAGCGTCGCAACGGCGTCATGGTCTCCATGGTGGATGGCAAGGCGCTGGCCTACGCTCTGTATACACTGCAAGAGCGCGGCAAGCTGATCATCGACCACGGTACCGAAGTGTACGAAGGCATGCTGGTCGGTATCCACAGCCGCGCCAACGACCTGGTGGTCAACCCCACCAAGGGCAAGAAGCTGGATAACATGCGCGCGTCGGGCAACGATGAAAACATCGTGCTGACCCCGCCGGTGAAGTTCACGCTGGAACAGGCCATCGAGTTCCTCGACTCCGATGAGCTGGTCGAAGTGACGCCGAGCTTCATCCGTCTGCGTAAGAAGCTGCTGAAAGAGAACGAGCGCAAGCGCTCCAGCAAGAAGTAAGCTGACCGCTGACACCGAAAGCCCGCCATCGTGCGGGCTTTTTGCTATCTCGACCCATGGTCGACTGGGCTGAGCGGTCCACAAATATCATCATTAACGCAACCTAAACGCTAGCGTGCTGGAAAGCGTCGCCATTCTATCGCACAGTAACGCAATCGTTGACGCCCTCGGGGGGCTGTCACGCTACAATTCATACAAGTGTTTGGATACCTCCCCCCATCCGACACCACTACCAGGGACACTCCTGCACATGAGCGGTCATAACGTCTGGACGCACAAGGGCACCTTCTTGTTGGCAGCGGTGGGCTCTGCCGTTGGCCTGGGAAACCTGTGGCGCTTCCCCTACCTCACCGGTGAAAACGGCGGCGGCGCCTTCGATTTCATCGAGCGGTTGACCAACATCTTCATGCCGCTGGGCGCGCTGATTATCGTCGGAGCCTTTGCCGCCAGCCAGCGGCTGCGCCAGGCCAAAGGCTAGACACCGACCAACGCAACACCTTGGGTTTCAACAATAACATGCGATGGCAGGCGGTCCTGGCCGCTTGCCTGCCGAGGACACCATGCACCCCCTTATCGAAGTACAACATGTCAACAAGGCATTCGGTGGGTTACACGTCATCAACGACTGCTCCATACGCGTGGAGAAAGGCTCGATTACCGGCATGATTGGCCCCAACGGGGCAGGCAAGTCGACCCTGTTCAACCTGATCGCCGGGGCGCTCACCCCGGACAGTGGCCGTATCCTGCTGGAGGGTGAAGACATTACCTCCCTCAGCGCCGATCAGCGCTTTCAGAAGGGGTTGCTGCGCACCTTTCAGATCGCCCACGAATTCAGCCAGATGAGCGCGCTGGAAAATCTCATGATGGTGCCCCCCCATCAAGCAGGGGAAAGCCTGTTCAACACCTGGTTCAAACCGGGCCTGGTGCGCCAGCAGGAGGCCGAGGTGCGCCAGCGAGCGCTGGAAGTCATCGACTTCGTGGGCCTGCACCACGTGCGCAATGAGCTGGCGGGCAACCTCTCTGGCGGCCAGAAGAAACTGCTGGAACTGGGCCGCACCATGATGACCGATGCCAAGGTAGTGCTGCTCGACGAGATTGCCGCCGGCGTCAACCGCACCCTGCTGGGCGACCTGATGGGCAACATCGAGCGCCTCAACCGTGAGATGGGCTATACCTTTCTGGTGATCGAGCATGATATGGACATGATCTCTCGCCTGTGTGACCCAGTCATCGTCCTGGCGCAAGGCAGCGTCATGGTCGAGGGTCATATCAAGGACATACAGAACAACCCTGCCGTGATCGAGGCTTATTTCGGCACCGATGCCGCGTAGCGCACGGCACCCCACTACCGCCATGTCACTGCCTGGCAGCCCATGGAGATAACAACATGATCGTGACAGAAACACTGCGCGACGTTTGCTGAGACACCTTATGTCCTCTACCCCCGCAACTCCCCAGCCGCTGCTCGAAGCGCGCCATGTGCACGGCGGCTATGGCAGCATGAATATCCTCAACGGGGTCGACATGACCCTGTACGCCGATGAGGTCGGCGTCATCGTCGGCCCCAACGGCGCAGGCAAATCGACCATGCTCAAGGCGGTGTTTGGCCTGCTCAACGTCAATCAGGGCGACATACTGCTCAACGGTGAGCCGATCCACAACCTGCCCCCGAATCAGCGGGTGGAGCGTGGCATGGGCTTCGTGCCTCAGGAGAAGAACGTATTCCCCAGCCTGACGGTGAAGGAAAACCTGGAGATGGGGGCCTACCTGAAGCCCAACAACGTCAAGCGCATGCTGGAGCAGGTATACGACTTCTTCCCGCCGCTGGTGGAGAAACGCCATCAGCCGGCGGGGGAGCTGTCGGGCGGCCAGCGTCAGATGGTGGCCATGGGCCGTGCCCTGATGGCCGAGCCCAGCCTGCTGCTGCTGGACGAACCCACGGCAGGGTTGTCGCCGCTCTACATGAACGAAATCTTTGACCGCGTGAAAAAGATCAACGCCGCAGGCGTTGGCATCTTGATGGTCGAACAGAACGCCAAGCAGGCGCTGGCCATTGCCGACAAGGGCTTCGTGCTGGCCGCCGGGCAGAACCGCTTCACGGACACAGGGGCTGCGCTGCTGGCCGACCCGGATGTCGCAAAAAGCTTTTTGGGCGGCTAGCCCGGGGGAGAAACCTGTGAACGAACTGGTCTTTTTTATCAATAACGTGGTGATCGCGGGCAGCGTGACAGGCTCGATCTATGCCATCGGGGCCATTGGCGTCACGCTGATCTTCAGCATCATGCGCTTTGCACACTTTGCCCACGCCGACATGATGACCTTCGGCGCCTTCATGGTGCTGCTGCTGACCACCGCTTTCCCGGCGGTCGGCCCCAGCATAGGCGTGCCGACCGCGCTGATCATGCTGCCCCTGGCCATGCTCTTGACCGCGCTGCTGGCGGTGGGGATCGACAAGGCGTTCTACAAGCCGCTGCGGGCCCACGGCGTCAAGCCCATCGTCATGGTGATTGGCTCCCTGGGGGTGACCCTGATGCTGCAGGGGCTGATCCGCCTGTTTGCCGGTACCAGTAGCCAAAGCCTTTACGTGGATGATCGCAAGGAGATCTTTCGCATTGCCCTGCCCTTCGAAGGGGTGCGTGCCCCCATCGTGATCACCGAGCCACAGATTTACCTGTTCGTGATCACGCTGGTGGCCGTCATCGCGCTGCATGTCTTCCTGAACCGCTCACGGCTGGGCAAGGCCATGCGCGCCATGTCGGACAACCCGGAGCTGGCCCAGGCGTCGGGCATCAATACCAACACCATCGTGGCGGTGACCTGGGTGATTGCCGGGGGCCTGGCGGCCATCGCCGGTACGCTGCTGTCGCTGGATGTCACCTTCAAGCCGGACCTGAGCTTCTTCCTGCTGCTGCCGATCTTTGCAGCGGCCATCGTGGGCGGCGTGGGGCACCCTTACGGCGCCATTGCCGGTGGGTTCGTGGTGGGCTTTGCCGAGACCCTGGCCGTCTTCAACTGGAACGTACTGTTACGGCCCTTCCGCGACAGCTTGCCCGCGTGGTTGGAGCTGCCGTCGAACCTGGCGTTCGTCAGCACGGAGTACAAGATCGTGGTGCCCTTCTTTATCCTCGTGGCCATTCTCGTATGGCGTCCCACCGGTCTGTTTAAAGGCAAGGTGATCCAATGAACCCTTCATCGAAGCTGCGCAACCCCGACTATACGCCGCAGGATGCCACGCCCAAACGCCGGTTCCCGATGCGTGAGCTGGTGCTGTTCGGCGCGCTGTTTGCAGCCATTCTGGCGGTCTATGCCATCATGGGAGCCGCTTACAGCACCCGCATGCTGGTCGAAGCCGCCTGCTATGCCATCCTGGCGCTGGGCCTGACCATTCAGTGGGGGTACGCGGGCCAGTTCAATGCAGGCGTCATGGGCTTCGTGGCGCTGGGTGGCTTCTGCGCCATGCTGTTCAGTGTGCCGGTCAACGATGCTTTCTGGGGCAGCGAGCTGCCCGGCGAACTCGGCCGCGTGCTGCTCTACGGCCTGGCAGCTTTCGTGGTGGTGCTGGGTGCCACGCGTCTCGACCGCCTGGGCGTGCCGAAAAAACTGCGTACCGTGGTGGCCGTGGTGCTGGCCGTGGTGCTCTACCTGGTGGTGATCAGCCTGCTGCGCGATGTCACCAGCCAGATTCAGTCCCAGGCAGGTTTCGTCGGTGGTTTCGGCCTACCGGCCTGGGTCGGCTGGATCGTCGGCGGCGCCCTGGCGGGTGGTGTGGGCTATCTGATCGGCCATGTCTGCCTGGGCCTGCGCAGCGACTATCTTGCCATTGCCACGCTGGGCATTGCGGAAATCATCAAGGCGTTTCTGAAGAACTCCGACTGGCTCACCCGGGGCACGGCCACGGTGTCTCCGCTCCCCTGGCCAACCCCTGGCCCCGCCGAGCTGGGCTTTACGCTGGCACGCGCGGTGTATCTATCGCTCACGGCGGTGGTCATCGCGGTCATCTTCTTCCTGCTCCATCGCGCCTACCACGCGCCCTGGGGGCGCATGATTCGCGCCATCCGTGACAACGAAGTCTCGTCATCGGCCATGGGCAAGGACATCAACAAGCGTCGCCTGGAGATTTTCGTGCTGGGCTGCATCCTGATGGGCTTGGGGGGCGGCATGCTGGGCACCTTCAACAGCCTGTTCGACCCGCAAGGCTACCTGCCCCTCAACCACACCTTCCTGGTACTGGTGATGGTGATCCTGGGAGGCCCCGGCAATAACCTGGGCACGATCTTTGGTGCCGTGGCGGTCTATATCATCTGGATCATGTCGGAACCGCTGGCGCTGTTCTTGATGCAGCTGTTCGTCTCGCTGGGCGAAAGCGCCTTTGGCTGGGAGGCACCGGGCAACATGGACAGCCGGGCCCTCCAGGCCAGAGTGCTGGTGATTGGCATGCTGATCACCCTGGTACTGCGCTTTGCCCCCAAGGGACTGCTGCCCGAGAAGATCAAGACCCACGGATAACACGCCCCGTAACGCTTACCCCAATAACGCTCACCACAATGCAAAATGCCCGGCCAATCATGGCCGGGCATTCGTTTGTGGGCGGTCAGTTGACCAGTACTGTGTCCAGGGTTATGGCTCTACCAACCCCTTGGTGGTGAAGGTGCCGTTCTCGACCACCATTTCGACCACCACGCCGGGCACATCGCCGTTCTCGTCGAACTCATGGGAGCCGGAAGCGCCTTCGTAGTTGATCTCGGTGCCTTCGGCAATCAGCGCCACCGCTTTTTCCCATTCGCCCGGCAGAATCACTTCACCCGGCGCGCTGGAAACGCTGCGCAGCGCTTCCGACAACCCTTCACGCTCGGCGCTGCCGTTCTGCTCGATGGCCAGGGCAATCAGGAAAGCCGCATCGTATGCCTGGGCGGCAAACACCGCACTGGGGTCGATGCCTGCTGCTTCGGCGGCGCTATTGAACAGCTCCGTGCCGGGCAGTTCGGGGCTGCCGGGGCGCGTGGCGATCATGCCGTCGAGGACATCGGCACCAATCGCCTGCACCAGGCTGTCGCCTACCATGCCATCGGCCCCCACGTACTGGGTGAACATGCCGCTCTCATAAGCCTGACGCAGCACGGTCTGGCCAGAGGTGTCGGCATAGGCCAACACGACCAGGGTGTCGGCGCCACTGGCTGACAGGGAGCCCAGCTCGGAGCGGTAGTCGGCACGGTTGTCTTCGTGGGCCAGGTTTTCGGCCACTTCGCCACCGCCCGCTGTGAAGGCCTCGCTGAAGGCGTCAGAGAGGCCACGGCCATAGTCGTTGTTGACGAACGTGACGGCTACATAGTCGATGCCCTTGTCCAGCAGCAGCTTGGCCAGCATTTCGCCCTGGAAAGCGTCGGACGGCACGGTACGGAACACCAGGTCGTTATCGTTCAGCTCGGACACCGCAGGCGCGGTGGAGGCCGGAGACACCATCAGCACGCCGCCGGGAATGGCCGCGTTATTGGCCGCGGCAATCGTGGCCCCGGTGCACAGCGCCCCCACGATGGCGGTGACGTTTTCAGTATTGACCATCCGGTCGGCGGCGTTGGACGCGGCCGATGCATCCGAGCAGGTCGTATCCCCTGACGGCATGACCAGCGTTTGCCCACCCAGCACGCCCCCCTGCTCGTTGATCTGGGCAACGGCGAGCTTGGCACCCTCGAAAATAGGCGGTGTCAGGCTTTCGATTCCCCCGGTAAAGCCGCCCAGGAAGCCCACCTTGACTTCCGCCTGGGCCATCCCCGCCAGGGCCATGGTAGAGGCCGCCATGGCGGTGGCTAATGCGCGCTTATTGATCATGTTATTGGTCGCTCCCAGTGTGTTGAGTGCCCCGACTCTACGACGCGAGGCTCCCCTTAATCTGGAACCGGAATGCCAAAAACACAAGCAACGCTTTCCAACGCTTCATGATGATGTGCTTATAACCACTTCTCCAGGCGCAGCACACGACTGACCCAAGCGTTGAAGTGTCGCCACCAGCCTCCGGGCTCTTCACTCAGCACCGCCAGTTGCCCTTCCTGCTGCCACTGCCAGACCAGCTGCCCTTGCGCATCCAGCCGCACCTGATAGCTGATCGCCGGGTCCTGACCCACGCTCACCAAAGCGTCGAAGGCCTCCACCAGCGACGCACTGCGCATCAGTACGCCGACTTCGGTATTCCACAGCACCGAACGCGGGTCCACGTTGAACGAGCCGACGAACAGCTGATCATCAAACAGGATGGCCTTGATATGCAGCGCCGAGGCAGAGGCCCCGGGCACGCGCATCTCCTCGCGCTCCGCGCCTGCACCGCCCTCCTGTTCAGGCCGCAGCTCATAGAGGCTGACGCCGCTCTCCAGCAGGGTCGTCCGCCATGGCGCATAGGGGCCATGCACCACGGCCGCATCGGTAGATTCCAGAGAGTTGGTGATGATATCGACCTCGACTCCCTGTTCCGACAGCTCGACCAGGCGCCTCACCCCTCGCTCGGTGGGCACGAAATAGGCCGAGATCAGCACCAGTCGCTCATCGAGACGAGTGGCTTGGGTCAGATCTCCCAACAGGGTGTCCTGCCAGTCCGGCGCGCCGGACTGGGCCAGCTTGCCAGGGGCATCCCATAGCGCCAGCCCTTCCCCCCAGTGCAGGGTTTCCCAAGGCGGCGTCTGGCGAGGCTGCTGACGCAAACCGGTGAAGTAGGCCGAATCGGCGTGCTCCTCCAGCCAGGTGTCCAGCGACACTTTCAGCGCTTGCCAGGCAGACGTTTCAGCCTGGTGATAGCGCTCGATGGGCTGGGACAGGCCATGGTTCCAGTAAAGATCGAAGCTTTCCGACAGCGCAGGCACCACCTCACCTATCGTCACCACATCCAGGTCGGCAAAGTTGCGCCCGTCGTTGGCATCGAAGTACTCATCGCCCAGGTTACGCCCGCCGACGATGGCCACGCTGTTATCGGCAATCCACAGCTTGTTGTGCATGCGCCGATGCTGCTGGCCGGGATTGACCGCCGAGGCCAGTACGCGGGTGACCAGATGGCCACGCCCCACCGGCAGCGGGTTGTATACCCGCACATGGATATTGGGATGGCTGGCCAGCGCCGCCAGGCGGTCGCCTTGCCCCACCGCCCCGATATCATCGACCAGCAGCCGCACGCGCACGCCCTGTTCGGCGGCGTCCATCAGGCGCGACAGCACCAGCCGCGTGGTTTGCCCATCGCCCAGCAGGTAGGTCTGAATATTCAATTCTCGTTGCGCTTGGCTGATCAGACCTGCCCGCACGGCGAAGGCCTCCTGGCCGTTGGCCAGCAGCGCAAAACCGTCTGGTGCCGTCTGCTCCGCCATGGCCTGCGCCACCTGGAGGCCCAGCCAGGTCTCACGGGCGTCGCTGAGCGAAAGCGCGCGATGTTGGTCGCGCACTACGGCGTGGGTACACCCCACCAGCAGGCTGCAGAGCAGTAATAGCCAGGCTACGCGCATGCCCCACAGGGCGTTAACCATCGTGGCGGTCACGCGCAGCTTCCGCTTGCTGCTTCTGGCGGCGCTTGGCGCGGTACCAGCGCAGCGTGGCAATGGACAGCGCCACGCCCACCATGGCCGCCAGCACGCCCCCCTGCCAGGGCCGGGCGGCGTCGCCCATCACGGTTTCCAGGGTGATAATGAGCGTTAGCCCCAACGCCTGTGAGCCAATCGCCAGGGCGCGCAGGCGGTCAAAGGAAGTTTGCGACATCGACCTCTCCGTGATGTGTTGCATGCATGATATGGTGAATCAGTGTACCTGCTTACGGACAAACTGATGAATGCCATTGCACTTGGCCCGCTGCTGATCTCGACGCCACGCCTCTACGCCCTGGGTGTAGCGCTCATTTTGCTGGTGAGCAGCCGTTATCTGCTGGGGCTGAGTACCCAGCAGCACACGCGCTGGTTCAACGGCTTGCTGCTGGTATGGCTGGTCGGCGCCCGTGCCGTGTTCGTCATTCTACACTGGGAGAGCTACAGTCAGGCGCCACTGGATATCCTCAAGCTGTGGCAGCCGGGTTTCAATGCCCTTGGCGGCCTGGTAGCGGGCCTGATATGGACCGCCTGGGTACTGCGTGAACGGCTGCTGGCCATGCTTGGCGGCCTGGCCATGACCGTGGGCGCGGCCAGCCTGTGGCTGGTCCTGGTCACTCTGGCACCGCTGGGGCCCACCTTTGCGGTGGCCTCCGTGCCGGACATCACCCTGGAAGACCTGGACGGCAACCCGGTGAATCTGGCCTCCCTCGATACGCAAGGTGACCTGCTGATGGTCAACCTGTGGGCCACCTGGTGCCCACCCTGCCTCCGCGAAATGCCGCTGCTGGAAGCCGCGGACCAGCGGGAGGGTGTCAGCGTGGTGGTGGTCAACCAGGGCGAAGACCTGCTGCCCATCGTGCGCTACCTGGATGAACAGCAGCTGGTGTTTCGTCATACACTGCGCGACCCTCGGCAGCTGCTGATGGCCGAATTCGCAGCCCCCGGCCTGCCCACGACCGTATTGTTCGACGCCCAAGGGCAAACACTGGACGTGCATGTCGGTGAACTCACCCGCGCTCACCTGGAGCGCTGGCTGAACGATTGACCATGATAGCCCTTAATCCCCTCGCTGCTTTGCGTTAGAATCCCCCGCCCTGTCTGCCACCGAGGCCCATTCCCGGTGGCGAGCGACCCGATTTTGACGACTTCCTCGAGGCATCATGAGCGATTTTTCTCCCGGCCAGCGCTGGATTAGCGACGGTGAGGCCGAGCTTGGGCTTGGCACCGTGCTTAACTGCGACGCCCGTAGCGTTACCATCTTGTTCAGTGCCAGCCAGGAAACCCGCACCTACAACACCCGCCAGGCGCCCCTCACCCGAGTCATGTTCGGCAGCGGTGACCGGGTCCTGTCAGCCGACGGCTGGCAGATGATCGTGGACGACAGCAAAGAGAGCCGTGGTCTGATCACCTACATCGGTGAAGACAGCGACGGCAACCTGCGCGAACTGCCAGAAGCACGCCTGGCCGACACCATGCAGTTCGACCAGGCCCGTGACCGCTTGCTGACCGGCCAGGTGGACCGCAACGACTGGTTCGACCTGCGTTTTCGTACCCTGCATCACTTTCAGCGTATCGAACAGCACAGCGCCTTGGGGTTTGCCGGGCCGCGCATCGACCTGATTCCCCACCAACTCTATATTGCCGACGAAGTCGCACGCCGCCACGCCCCCAGGGTGCTGCTGGCCGATGAAGTGGGGCTTGGCAAGACCATTGAAGCAGGCTTGATCCTCCACCGGCTGCTGCTGGCAGGCCGCGTAGAGCGCGCGCTGATTCTGGTGCCCGACAGCCTGACCCACCAGTGGCTGGTGGAGCTGTTGCGACGCTTCTCGCTGACCGTCACGCTGCTCGACGAGCACCAGAGCCAGGCCCACGGCAGCGCCAATCCGTTCGAGAGCGCCCAGCTGGTGCTGGCCAGCCAGGGCTGGCTGTTTGCCAATCGTCACCGTCAGGAGCAGGCCCTGGCCAGCCGCTTCGACCTGCTGATCGTCGACGAAGCGCATCACCTGGATTGGCATCCGGAGACCAGCGGCCCCGGCTACCTGTGCGTGGAGCAGCTGGCCGCCGAGATCCCCGGCCTGCTGCTGCTCACCGCCACCCCCGAGCAGATGGGCCAGGAGAGCCACTTTGCGCGGCTACGCCTGCTGGACCCGGAGCGCTACCACGACATCGAGCGCTTCAAGGACGAAGAGCAGCACTACGTCGCCGTGGCCAGCGCCATCGATGCGCTGGAGGAACTGCCCCAGACACCCAGCGCCCGCGAGCGCGTGGCCACCATCGCCGACGACCGCGACAGCCAGGCCCTGCTGGCGACGCTGTGCAACGCCGAGGCCAGCTCTGAACAACAGGACGCGGCCCGTGCCCAACTGCGCGATGCGCTGCTCGACCGTCACGGCACCGGGCGCGTCATGTTCCGCAACAGCCGACGCCACGTGGGCGGCTTCCCGGAGCGGCGGCTGCACCTGACCAAGCTGGAGCTGCCTTCCGCCTATCGCCGAGTGCTGCGCCGCCTGGAGCGCGACGAGGACTATCTGGACGAGCTGCTCATCGAAACCGGCATGGACCACCCGGACGTACTGATCTATCCGGATGCCATGTACCGCGAGCTGAGCAATGATCCGCTGAACGGTGAACCCTGGTGGCATATCGACCCCCGGGTCAACTGGCTGCTGGAAAAGCTCAGTGACGACAGCGAAGACGGTTTTGCCAACGACAAGGTGCTGGTCATTGCCCACCACCGCGAGACCGCCGAAGGACTGGCCGAAGGCCTGCGTGTGTTGGGCGGCTACCAGGCACCGGTCTTCCACGAAGGGCTGTCGCTGGTGGAGCGCGACCGCGCCGCCGCCGCCTTCGCCGACGAGGAAGATGGCTGCCAGGTGCTGGTGTGCTCCGAGATCGGCTCCGAAGGCCGCAACTTCCAGTTCTGTCGTCATCTGGTGATGTTCGACATGCCCCAGCACCCGGACCAGCTGGAGCAGCGGATTGGCCGCCTCGACCGGATTGGCCAACGCCACGCCATCGAGCTGCACGTCCCCAGCTTCATCGGCAGCCCGGGGGAGCGACTACAGCGCTGGTACGACGAAGGCATGGCCGCTTTCAGCGCGCCCCACGGCATTGGCAGCGACCTGTTCGACGCCTTTGGCGACGCGCTGGCCGATGCGCTGCTCGACGATGAGGCGCTCACCGAGATCATCGACGAAACCCACGCAATGTTCACCGCCAAACTGGCCGAGCGCGACGCGGGCCGCAACCGGTTGCTGGAGCTGAACGCCTGCCGCCCGGCCCAGGCGCAACAGGTCATTGATGCGGTACGTGAGCTGGATGAAGATCCGGCACTGCCCCGCTACGTGGAGCGTGCGCTGGATATATTCGGGGTCGATAGTCAGGAAATTGGCAATGGCCTGCTGCACCTACAGCCCAGCCAGCACATGCTGGACGGACTGCCGGGGCTGGTCAAAGGGGAAGAGGGCTTCTCTGCCACCTACAGCCGTGGCCAGGCCCTGGCGCGGGATGACGTGCAACGCCTCTCCTGGGAGCACCCGCTGCTGCGCGAGATGATGGGCCGCATTCTGGATGGCACCATGGGCAATACCGCCCTGGCGCTGCTGCGCCATCCGGCCATTCCCAGCGGTCGACTGATGGCCGAGCTGATCTTCCGTACCCACTGCCCTGCGCCTAAAGCGCTGCACCTGAACCGCTTTTTGCCCCCTACGGCCGTTCGGGTGCTGCTGGATGAGTCCGGGGCCAATCTGACCAGCAAGATCTCCTTTACCGGGCTGGGCAAAAACCTGCAGAAGGTCAACAAGTCGCTGGCCCGTGATCTGATCAAGAGCCGTCATGACCAGCTGCGCGACCTGCTGACCCAAGGAGAGAGCGAGGCCGAGCGGGAGCTGCCCAGCATCGTGGAAGCCGCCGAGACGCGCATGCGTGCTCAACTGGATGCCGAGCTGGCCCGCCTGACGGCGCTGGCAGAGCACAACCCGGCGGTGCGCAGCGAGGAGCTGGAAGCCCTCAAGCAGGAGCGCCAAGCGCTCAGCGATGCCATCGAAAACACTCGCCTGCGGCTCGACTCGGTGCGGGTCATCATCACCGTTGACCCGAACGCCTAGCCCAGCGGCTTGCTGGCGGCTAGAAAATGGCCGCCAGCGCTTTCGGTAGCGTCGGGTATTGAAAGCTGAATCCCTCCTCGAGCAGTCGTGCCGGTCGCATGTCCGCGCCGGTCAACAGCAGCTGTGACATCTCGCCAAAGCCTGCCTTCAACACGAAGGCAGGTACCGGGAGAATGGCGGGACGATGCAGCTGCCTGGCCAGCGTCTGGGTGAACTCGGCATTGGTCACCGGGTGCGGTGCGCTGCCGTTGAAAACGCCCGACAGACCAGAGCCGTTGATCAAGAAGATAATGGCAGCCACCAGATCGTCTCGATGGACCCAAGGCATGAACTGCTGACCATCGCCGAACCGCCCACCCAGCCCTAGCTTGAAAGGCGGCACCATTTTTTGCAGGGTGCCGCCGCCTGCCTCCAGCACCAGGCCTATGCGCAGAATGGCCAACCGAACCCCCAAAGCTTCCACCGGCCTGGCAGCGGCTTCCCACTGGGCACACAGCCGATGGGCAAACTCATCGTGGGGCGGGGTAGCCTCATCTACGACCTTGCTGCCCTGATCGCCGTAATACCCCATGGCCGAGCCACTGACCAGGACCGCAGGCAACGGCTGGCCGTTGGCCGCCAACTGCTCGCACAGCGCCACCAGCTGCTGGGTGCTGTCGACCCGCGAGCGAATCAGCCGCTCCTTTTGCGCGGCGCTCCAACGTTTGGCGGCTATCGACTCCCCTGCCAGGTTCACCAGCGCATCGGGGGGCGTATCGATAAATGCCTGCGCGCTGTCGCGAATATCACACTCGGGTGGCAGCTTTCCGCGCACCTTGTGGGGCGTGCGCGACACCACCTGCACGTCGTGCCCTTGGGCAATCAGCTGTGGACATAACCGCTGCCCCACGAATCCGCTGCCGCCGGTAATCAGTACTCGCATGGTATTACCTCCTGAAGCTGAATAGCCCCTGTATTCCGTCACCTATCCATCACTTATGGCAAAACGCCGTCGCTGGGTTCAGCGGGCGAGTCAACCATCCGTATTGCAACTTTTTAAATTGTACGATATCTATACATAACTGCTACAATAGAATCACTCTTCAACATGATGTCCACTTCGCGAGCTGCCATGCCCCAACACCTTGCTGCCCCCCCTGCGCTGACTCCACACGACGCCGTGGCCATCATCGGCGCAGGCATGTCAGGACTGGCCTGCGCCCACCTGCTGGCACAGCAAGGCGTGACGGTCAGCCTATTCGACAAGGCACGAGGGCCGGGTGGGCGCATGTCCAGCAAGGGCCGCCCCGCGGCGACGCTTGATCTGGGCGCTCAGGCATTTACCGTGCGCAATGCCGATTTCGCCCAACAGCTCGCCCAGTGGCAAGACGCAGGCTGCGTGGCCCCTTGGCCAACGTGCACTTATCAGGCTAGTGCATCCGGTTGGCAAACACACGATGACGGCAAGTGGCGTTATACCGGGGCTCCGCGCATGAGTGCGCTGACTCGGTATCTGATAGATGCCATCGCTCTTCATGCACACACGGCCCTCCTTTCGGAACCGCGTATCGTCGCGCTCGAAGCGGGTGGCGGATGGCGCATGGCATTTGAAAGACGCTGCAGGAAACCATCATGGGGCCTTCAGCCGCGTCGTCATCATCGCTGGCGATACGCCCAACCCGCCAAGCCAAACGGACAGGGATACCTATACAGCCAGCAAGGTATCGCACTATGCGGTGACAGCTGGAAAGGCAGCCGCGTCGAGGCTGCCTGGTTATCCGGCAATGGGCTGGGCAGGGCCTTAATAGGCCGGTCGGTCTAATGAATACCACGACAGGAGTACAGGAGCATGGAAGCCACAGAGGTTGTACCTAGCCGCCACAAGTTGTACAAAGGTGCCTATAATAGCGTGACGCTATCTCAGCGATTATCGGCTCATCGACGTAGCGACACGGCAATTACAGACAGACCCCTGCAATACCTGTTGCAGGCAACCAAGAGGCAATGGCGCCCATGAGCAACAAGGCGACCCACCCACCCGATACTCCGCTCTATCCGATTCGGGAAGTTTCCCGTCTGACGGGTGTGAACTCGGTCACCCTGCGCGCTTGGGAGCGACGCTACGGTTTGATTCGCCCGCAACGCACGCCAAAAGGCCATCGGCTTTATGCGCAGGACGACATCAGTCGCATCGAGCGTATCCTGCAGTGGCTCAACCGTGGCGTACCGGTCAGTCAGGTCGCCGACCTGCTGGACCAGCCGGAAACCGTGGAAGCCCCTGCACCGGATGCCGGTGACTGGGCCAGCCAGCGGCAGCAGCTGCAAGCCATCATCGAAGCGGTCGACCTGCCCAAACTCGAGGCGCTGTATCACCAAAGCCTGGCGCTCTACCCGCTCAGCGTGGCCATCAACGAACTTTGGCAGCCGGTCATTTTGAGCCTGGAAGCCAAATGGGCCGCTCAGCCGGACGACCTGGTGCGCCGCACCTTCGAATCCTTCCTGCGTAGCCAGGTGGGCATTCGCCTGCACTATGCCAACCAGGCTACCCGCGGCCCGCTGCTGCTGCTGACCGCCATGCCTGATGACCCGGGCCCGCTCTGGGTGCTGATGTGTGCGCTGATGGCCAGCGAACAGGGCTACCGTGTACAGCTGCTCGACCATTCGCTGGCACTGGAAGATCTGCCCCAGGCAGTATCGCGCCTGCACTCTTCCATGGTGTTGCTCTCCAGCGGTCAGCGCGAAAACGACCACTACATTCGGGTCGACCTGCCCAAGGCGGCCGAGCGTTTGGGCGTACCGATCGGCGTGTGCGGCGAAGTCGCCCGGCTGCGTGAAACAGAGCTGCGCGACGGCCCGGTACACATGCTGGGCGATGACCTGCCTCAGGCCGTGGCGCGTTTGCGCCCGCTGCTACGCGAGTCAGGTATTCTTTAGCACTCAACAGGACACGCCACGGGAGTGCGCATGGATCTGCAGTTGGTTTGGCTACGCAGTGACCTGCGTATTCACGATAACTCTGCCTTGGCGGCGGCTGCCGCCAAAGGCCCGGTGGTGGCCGTCTTTTTACGCAGCGTAAAGCAGTGGCGCGCCCATGGTCACGGCGCTAACAAGCTCGATTTCTGGGCACGCGGTGTGCATTCCCTCAAGGAGTCCTTGAGCGGTCTCAACATCCCGCTATTGCATCGCGATATCGATAGCTTCGATAAAGCCCCCGATGTGCTGCTCGCGCTAGCTCAAGAGCACGGCGTAAAGCAACTGCACTTCAATTACGAATATCCGCTGAACGAACAGCGCCGTGACCAGGCCGTCCTGAAAGCCTTCAAACACGCGGGTATTACGGCACAGGGCCACCACGATGCCATTGCCTTTGCGCCAGGCAGCCTGCTGACCGGCAAGGGCGATTACTATGGCGTCTTCACCCCCTTCGCCAAGGCGTGGCACAAGCAGATAACTCAGGAGCAGCTGGCACTACGCGATACGCCTCAGGCGCAGTCGCCTCTGGACCTGCCCAGTGATCCACTGCCCGCCCTCCCCGAGCTCGAGGACTCCCCCGTGGATGGCCGCCAATGGCCTGCGGGTGAAAACGCGGCCAGCGATCACCTGGAGCGCTTTCTACGCTTTCGTGGGCGGCACTACCAACGACAGCGCGACTTCCCCAACGTACGTGGTACCAGTGAGCTTTCGCCTTACCTGGCGCTGGGCATGATCTCGTATCGCCAATGTTTACAAGCCGTGATGAGCGAAAACGAGGGGCATCTGGCGGACGGGGACGCCGGACTCACCACTTGGGTCAGCGAGCTGATCTGGCGAGAGTTTTACCAGCATGTGGCCGTGGGCTTTCCTCAGGTGTGCCGACACCAACCCTTTCAGGAGCATACCCGCGATCTGGCCTGGCGTGACGACGATGAGGGGTTTGCAGCCTGGTGCGAAGGGCGCACTGGCTACCCCATCGTGGATGCGGCCATGCGCCAATTGGTGACGACCGGCTGGATGCACAACCGACTGCGTATGGTCACCGCCATGTTCTTGAGCAAGCATTTATTGATCGACTGGCGGCGTGGGGAAGCCTTTTTCATGCGCCATCTGGTCGATGGTGAATTTTGCGCCAACAACGGTGGCTGGCAGTGGGCGGCCTCCACGGGCACGGACGCTGCGCCCTACTTCCGTATCTTCAACCCCACCACCCAGTCAACGCGTTTCGACCCTGAAGGGGCCTTCATCGCCCACTGGCTACCAGAGCTGGCTTCCTTGCCCGCCAAGGCGCGTCATGCGCCACCACAGGACATGCTGAACCCGGTGGACTACCCGGCTCCCATCGTCGATCACAAGGCCGCCCGTCAACGTGCCCTGGACGCCTTCAAGGCCTTGTCGAAGTAGGCCAGATAAGCACTGCCCCCTGTCGGCGGCCCTCGCCGCCGATATCGCTGTTCCCCCCACGTGGCACCGTTACTCAACAAGGAATTCGTTATGAACAACGAACAGGCCTTGGCGCACTTTTGCGCCTTCTTCAATAAACTAGACAATACCTGTACAGAAAAACTATACGAGGTATATACTGAAGGAGTTGTTTTCAACGATCCGCTCCATCACATTGAGGGTAGGCAAGCACTGGAACGCTATTTCGCCACCATGTACGAGAACGTCACGCATTGCCAGTTCACTTATCACACCCAGCAAATTCAAGGTGATCAGGCGTTTGTCACATGGACCATGGCGTTCGTTCATCCTCGCCTTGCTGGCGGCCGACCCATTCAGGTCGACGGGTGCAGCGCCCTGACCTTCGACAATCGTGGAAAAGTGTTACGCCACCGTGACTACTTCGATGCCGGTGCCATGCTGTACGAACACCTGCCGCTCATGGGGCGCGTCATCCGCTGGCTGAAGAAGCGTCTGGAGCAGAATTGAAACAGGATTGCCACGCCGCACGCACATGGCGTGCTCACAGGGCCAAAGGAGTCACAGGATGAGCACATGGAAAACGCCCCAACGTATCTGGCTGACCGGCGCCACGTCCGGCATTGGCGAAGCGCTGGCCAAACGCTTGATCAGCGAAGGTCATCATGTGGTCGTCAGCGCCCGTAACCAGCAGGCGCTGGAAGCGCTCTGCCAAGGCGCGCCTCATGCCTACCCCTTGCCACTGGATATCAGCGACCAGCAGGCCGTACTCGCGGCAGGCAAGCAGATAGGCGAATGGCTGGGCGCGCTGGATCTCGCCCTGTTCAATGCCGGTACCTGTGAATATGTGGACGCTCGCCACTTCGACATGGCGTTGATCGAGCGGGTGTTCAAACCCAACCTGTTCGGCACGCTGTATGGCATCGAAGCGGCCTTGCCACTGCTGCGCGCGGCTCGACATGAGGGCAAGCCCGCCAGGCTGGCCGCTACCTCGAGCGCATCGGCCTACCTGCCGCTGCCCCGCGCCGAGGCTTACGGAGCTTCCAAGGCGGCGGTCAGCTATTTTCTGGAATCGCTGCGCCTGGATCTGCACCAGGAGGGTATCGATGTCAGCATCATCCACCCAGGCTTCGTGAAAACGCCTCTCACGGATCGCAACGACTTCCCCATGCCCATGCAGGTCAGCGCGGAAGAGGCGGCCAGCGCCATCATTGCCGGGCTGGTCAAGGGGCGGCTGGACATCCACTTCCCTCGCCGCTTTACCTACCTGGTGAAACTGCTGGGCATTCTGCCACCGGCACTACGACGAACGATTGGCCTGCGCATGACGCGGCAAACCGAGGAGCAATCATGAGCGGTATGGCATCACAGCGCATTGCCGTGATCGGCAGCGGCATCAGTGGCATGGCCGCGGGCTGGTATCTTTCGGCCCAGCACGAGGTGACGCTCTTCGAAGCCGATAGCCGTCTGGGAGGCCACACGGCCACCATGGATGTCGACGTCGAGGGCACGCCCTACGCCATCGACACAGGGTTCATCGTGTTCAACGATTGGACCTACCCGCATTTTCAACGCTTGCTGGAAACCCTCGGCGTCGCCAGCCAGGCCACCGAGATGAGCTTTTCGGTGCATGAGACAGCGGTAGATTTCGAATACAACGGGCACACGCTGGCTTCCCTGTTTGCCCAGCGACGCAACCTGCTCAACCCCTCGTTTTATCGCCTGCTGCGCGATATTCTGCGCTTCAACAAACAGGCTACCGCCGACCTGGAAAGCAAACGCTTGCCTGCCGACATGACGCTGGGAGAGTATCTGGACAGTCATGGTTACGGCAGTGCCTTTCAACGCCGCTACCTGCTGCCGATGGGAGCAGCCATCTGGTCCGCCAGCATTGGCGACCTGCGCGCGTTTCCGCTGACCTTCTTCGTGCGTTTCTTCCGCAACCATGGCTTGCTGTCGGTGAATCATCGTCCCCAGTGGTACACGCTGGTGGGCGGCTCTCGGCAGTACATTCCGCGGCTGACCGCCCCTTACGCATCGCGTATTCGCCTCAACACGCCGGTACAGCAGATCACCCGCAGCGCCGCAGGCGTCACCTTGACCACGGCCGCTGGTGAGGAGCATTTCGACCAGGTGGTGATTGCCTGTCACGCCGACCAGGCACTGGCCATGCTGGCCGATCCGTCCCCGGAAGAGCGCGACATCCTCTCCGCCATGCCGTACCAGGACAACGAGGTGGTGCTGCATACCGACACTCGGTTACTGCCCCGGCGTCAACGCGCCTGGGCCAGCTGGAACTATCGGCTGGATGGACGCGGTGCCGATGAGCGCGTCTCGGTCACCTACAACATGAATATCCTGCAGCGGCTACAGGCAGACACCACGTTTTGCGTTACGCTGAACGATAGCGACAGCATCGACCCAGCCAAAGTGCTGGGGCGCTATACCTATGCCCACCCGCAGTTCACTCTGGCCGGACAGGCAGCCCAGATGCGCCACGACGAGATCTCCTCCGTCGCCCGCCGCACCCATTTTTGCGGCGCCTACTGGCGCAACGGTTTCCACGAGGATGGGGTATGGAGCGCACTGCGTGTCGCTCAAGCGCTGGGCTGTGACGAAGCCCTGCCGCCGCCCACCGCGCCTGCCGCCCTGCCTGCCCACGAACTGACCCCTGGCAGCACCGGAGATGGGCTGGGATGATCGCCGCACCTCGCTCACGCATTTATCGTGGCACGTTGCGGCATCGCCGTTTCACGCCCAAGCACCACGCCTTCAGCTATCAGGTATGGATGGCATGGCTGGATCTGGACGAGCTGCCCACCCTGTTTGACGGCGTGCCTGGCTTCAGTGCCCGAGGCCCCGCCCTGGCACGCTTTCGCCGGGAGGACTATCTGGGGCCTGTTCACCTGCCATTGGAAACCGCCGTGCGCGAGGAGCTGACTCGCCAGCTGGGCAGTGCACCACAGGGGCGTATCTGCATGCTGACGCAGCTACGCACGCTGGGCACCTCCTTCAACCCCATTTCCGTGTATTACGTCTACGACCAGCAGGAGCGCTTGAGCGCCGTGCTGGGAGAGGTCACCAACATGCCCTGGCGAGAGCGCACCTGCTATGCCTGCCAGGTCGTGCCAGAGCGACACAGTCATCACGCCCAATTCGACAAGGCCATGCACGTCTCTCCCTTCAACCCAATGGAGATGACCTACCGCTGGAAATTCAACACGCCAGCGCAGCAGCTGTATCTGCACATGGAGAACTGGCAGCAGGAGCAGCGCCACTTTGACGCCACGCTCACCCTCGAGGCAGCGCCCGCTACCCGCGGCGTTCTGCTGTCCACGCTGGCAAGGCAGCCCTGGATGAGTCTGAAAACGGTCGCGGGAATCCATTTTGAAGCGCTACGCCTGTGGCTGAAGCGCGTCCCCGTTTATAACCACCCTAAGCGCAAGGAGACTTCAAAATGACGACCCTGCGTACGACACCGCCCAATAGCCAACCCACCCGACAGGACCGCTTCACGCGCTGGCTGAAGCCGCGCCTGATGGCACAGCTGGATGCCTTCCAGGGAGGACGCATTACCCTCATCGAGGGCAGCCAGTGCCACCACCTGGGCCAGGAAGGCCCCTTACAGGTCACCGTAGTGATCCGCCACTCTCGCGCCTGGAAGCGCCTCGCCTTTGGGGGCACCGTCGGCGCCGCCGAATCCTATATGGATGGCGACTGGGATGCCGACGACCTGGTGGCGCTGGTGCGCCTGTTTGCTGCCAACCTGGAGCAGGTCAACGGCAAGATGGAAAATGGCAGTGCACGCTTTACCCGCTGGGTGCTGGGCCTCGCCTACCGCTTCCAGCGCAATAGCGTGACCGGTTCAAAGCGCAACATTGCCGCACATTACGATATTGGTAATGACCTGTTTGCCACTTTTCTGGACCAACGCCACTGGATGTACTCCAGTGCCGTTTTCCCCTACCCGGAAGCCAGCCTGGAAGAGGCCTCTACCTACAAGCTCGACCTGATGCTCGAAAAGCTGGACGTGCAGCCAGAGCACCATCTGCTGGAAATCGGCACCGGCTGGGGCGGGCTGGCGATCCATGCCGCCAGAACACGCGGCTGCCGAGTCACCACCACCACCATCTCCGAAGAGCAGCATGCCCATACGGCCCGCCGCATCCAGGAAGAGGGGCTGGAAGACCGTATCACCCTGCTGAAGCAGGACTACCGCGAACTGACGGGGCACTTTGATCGGCTGATTTCAGTGGAAATGATCGAAGCCGTTGGCCATCAGTATCTGGATACTTACCTCGCCAAAATCGACAGCCTGCTGACCGACACCGGCCAGGCCATGCTGCAGGCCATCACCATTCGCGATCAGCGCTTCGAGGAGGCCAAGCGCGACATGGACTTCATCAAACGCTACATCTTTCCGGGCGGCTTTCTGCCCTCTCACCATGCCATGCTCTCCAGCCTGACGCGCAAGACCTCGCTGAACGTCATCGCACTGGACGAGATTGGCCCCCATTACGCGCGCACCTTGCGCGAATGGCGGCACCGCTTTGAAGCCCACCTGGATCAGGTGCAGCTGCAAGGTTATGACGAACGCTTCATCCGCATGTGGCGCTACTATCTTTGCTACTGCGAAGGCGGCTTCATCGAGCGCTCCATCGGCACGTGCCATTTGCTGCTGGCCAAGCCTGCCGCCAAACCTCTGCCGCTGACCGGAGCGCTCTAAGTGTCCATCCAGCTGCCTTTCAAGCCTTCGGGCTCGCTGCGTGGCATGCTGTTCAACGCCCTGCGTTTCGAAGCAGGCTGGCTGCTCTGCGTGCTGGGTGGCTCCTGGGTGGCCGCCGCGACGGGTGCCGCCTTGCTGAGCTGGCACGCATGGCGCTGTGCGCGCCCTGGAGAGTGGCGCTTCATTGCGGTGTTCGCGCTGCTGGGGCTAATACTGGATGGTGGCTTTCACTTGGCGGGCGGCTTCGACTTCCATGACGATGCGCTGATCGCCGGACTCTTGCCCGTATGGCTATGGATGCTGTGGCCACTGTTCGCCACGCTGGTCTTTCATTCGCTGGCCTGGCTATGGCGCTACCCGCTGATAGCAGCGGCCTGCGGCGCCGTCAGCGGACCACTTTCTTACCTGGGCGGGGCGGCCTTGGCAGGCGTCACCCTGGCTCCCTGGCTACTGCCTGCTCAGGCGGTTACCTGGGGGGCGCTCTGCTGGGGCATCAGCACTTACATGCGCCGCTATCGTGCCGATATCGTGAGCTGATCAGTTGGCCCCTTCCGCCAAGGGTAGCGGCACCCAGCGCTGCTCCAGCTCAGCGGCAGAGAGCGGCTTGGCAAAATAGAACCCTTGCACCAGGGTACAGCCCGCCTTGATCAGAAACTGGCACTGCGCCTGGGTTTCGACACCTTCCGCGACGACGTCGAGCCCCATCCCCGCCGCCATGGCAAGAACGGCTGTGACGATGGCGGCATCGGCCTGATCATGGGGCAGCTCGCGAATGAAGGCGCGGTCCAGTTTGATCTTGTCGACCGGCAGCCGTTTCAGGTAACCCAGCGACGAATAGCCCGTGCCGAAATCATCAATGGCAATGGCATACCCCTGATCGCGTAACGCCTGCAATCGCGGCCCCATGTCACCGGCACGCTCGTCGAGCAGCACCGACTCGGTCAGCTCCAGGCCGATCTGGGCAGGCTTTAGCTGATAGCGCTCCAGGCAGGTCGCCAACTGCGTTTCCAGATCGCCCTGAAACAGCTGCAGTGCCGAAATATTGATCCACACCGTGACCTTGGGCATGCCGCTGTTCTGCCAATGGGCCTGCTGGGCACAGGCTTTCTCGATGACCCAGCTGCCCAGCTCGGCCATCAGGCCATGCCGCTCGGCCAACGGAATGAAGTCCCCTGGTGAAATCATGCCGTCTTGCGGGTGGCGCCAACGCAGCAGTGCCTCCATGCCCATCAGCTCGCCGGTACCGGGATGATGCTGGGTCTGGTAGTGCAGCTCCAGCTGGTCTCCCGAAATCAGCGCCGCGCGCAGGTCACTCACCAACGCCAGTTGAGGGTTGTCCTGCTTGTCGAGCGCCGGTCGGAAACGCTGGCTATGGTTACGCCCCAGCCGCTTGGCGCTATACAGCGCGGACTCCAGACGCTGGAACAGTACGCCGGAATCACGCCCATCTTCGGGTGCCCGGCAACTGCCGATGGTGAGCCCCAGGCGCAGCGACTGGTCGTTGATTTCAAACGGGCGCCCCATATGGTCGCGCAAGGTCATGACCCACTTGTCATGGTCATCGAAGGTGGTGGTACGAATGACCATGAACTCATCGCCACCCAGCCGCCCCACGACACTGCCCGCCATGTAACTGGTCAATCGCTGCGCGAAGCGCGCCAGCAGGCGGTCCCCCTGCTCTACGCCCAGGCTGTCGTTGACCGATTTCAAGCCGTCTATATCGATCAGCGCAATATCCAGGCTCTCTCCCGCACGCAGGTGACGCAAGCGAGAGGCCATCAGGTCATGCAGGCGGCGGCGATTGGGCAGTCCGGTCAGGGGGTCTTCATAGCCGATGCGGCGCAGGTCGCGCTCGCGGGCCTTCTGCGCCGAAATATCGGCAAACAGACTGATGAAATGGGTGATATTGCCGCGACGGTCGGTGACGGCACGCACCTTCAGCCATTCAGGGTACTCGTCGCCATGCTTGCGGCGGTTCCACATCTCGCCTTCCCAACGTCCGGTAGCCTTCAGCGTGTTCCAGAAATTCTGATAGAAGGCTTTGTCGTGGCGCGGCGCGGCAAGGGTCTCCAACTTGCGGCCGACCATCTCCTGGCTGTCATATCCAGTAATATCGGTAAACGCAGGGTTGACCATCAGGACTCGGTTATCGACATCACTAATCACGATCGCGTCCCCTGCCAGCCCAATGGCATCGAGGGAAAGTCGCAAGCGCAAGCGCTGCTGGCGCACCTGGTGCCAGGCATCCCACAACCCCAGCGAGACCAGGCCGGCCACCACCATGCGCAGCGCGGCATCCGGGATCCAGACACAGGCAGGCAGCGCAGTCAGCGCCACCCAGACCAAAGGACGATTCATCGAGACAGGCAGCCACATGGCGTTTCTTGTTGTCCTATTCAGCAGTCACTACGTCGGCAACGGTATGGATGACATCATGCCGCCTTACCCCACCTCTGAATAGATCATATTACGTGAATCATCCGTTGATTAGACAATTTCGCGCACTAGGGTGTCTCCGCCGTACTCGACCATGGTCGCCAATGGCGGTCACGATGCGCCTTAAAAACACAGGATAAGACGCCTGCGGCGTGCATTCAGCGGTTGCGGGCAGTAGACTAGGTGCAACCACCATTTTTGACTTTCGGAACGATTCAGTGACCAAGCAACATTCCTTTGATCGCGAAGAACTGCTGGCCTGCTCACGCGGCGAGCTGTTTGGCCCTGGCAACGCACAGCTGCCTGCCCCCAACATGCTGATGCTTGACCGCATCATTCATATCCATGAAGAGGGGGGTGAGCACGGCAAGGGCGAATTGATCGCCGAGCTGGATATCACGCCTGACCTGTGGTTCTTTGACTGCCACTTCCCGGGCGATCCGGTCATGCCCGGCTGTCTGGGTCTGGATGCCATGTGGCAGCTGGTCGGCTTCTACCTTGGCTGGCTGGGCCACCCTGGCCGGGGCCGTGCCTTGGGCTGTGGCGACGTCAAGTTCAGCGGCCAGATTCTGCCCGATGCCAAAAAGGTAACCTACCGGATCAACGTGAAGCGCATCATTACGCGCCGACTGATTCTGGGCATTGCCGATGGCACCGTGTCCGTCGACGGGCGCGACATCTACCAGGCCAATGACCTGCGCGTTGGCCTATTCACCTCCACTGCGAATTTTTAACAGGAGGCTCCCATGCGACGAGTGGTAGTCACCGGCCTTGGCATCGTGTCCTGCCTGGGCAACGACCAGCAACAGGTCCTGGATGCGCTCAAGAGTGGGCGTAGCGGTATTCGGTTCAAGGAAGAGTACGCCGAGCGCGGCTTCAGAAGCCACGTGGCAGGCAGCGTCGATATCGACCTGGACGCACTGATCGATCGTAAGCTGCGCCGCTTCATGGGTGATGCAGCCGCCTATGCCTATGTCTCCATGGCCCAAGCCATCGAAGATTCAGGCCTGACCGAAGCGCAGGTTTCCAACGAGCGAACCGGCCTTATTGCCGGCTCTGGCGGCGCCTCCAGCGCCAACCAGGTAGAAGCCGCCGACGTCATGCGCGAAAAAGGCCTGCGTCGCGTCGGTCCTTACCGGGTCACCCGTACCATGGGCAGCACGGTCTCGGCGTGTCTGGCCACGCCGTTCAAGATCAAGGGCATCAACTACTCCATCTCCTCTGCCTGCGCCACCTCGGCTCACTGTATCGGCAGCGCCATGGAGCAGATTCAGCTAGGCAAGCAGGATGTCGTGTTTGCAGGCGGCGGTGAAGAAGAGCACTGGACGCTATCGTGCCTTTTCGATGCCATGGGGGCCTTGTCTACGCACTATAACGACACTCCTGAGCACGCTTCTCGCCCCTATGATCAAGCACGTGATGGCTTCGTCATCGCGGGCGGCGGCGGCATGCTGGTGCTGGAAGAGCTGGAACATGCCAAGGCACGCGGCGCCAAAATTTATGGCGAGCTGGTCGGCTACGGCGCAACCTCCGATGGCCATGACATGGTCGCGCCGTCTGGCGAAGGCGCCATGCGCTGCATGCGTCAGGCCATGGCGACCGTCGATGGCAGCATCGACTACATCAATACCCACGGCACCTCGACCCCCGTGGGCGATGTGGCCGAATTGAAGGCGATCCGTAGCGTCTTTGGCGACACAACGCCTGCCATGAGCTCTACCAAATCGTTGACGGGCCACTCGCTGGGCGCCACCGGCGTGCAAGAAGCGATCTACTCGCTGCTCATGATGCAGCACCGCTTCGTGGCGGCCTCGGCCAATGTCGAGCACCTGGACGAGCAAGCCGATGGTTTCGATATCGTGACCCAACGCCGCGATGACGCCACCATTGACCGCGTGCTGTCCAACAGCTTTGGCTTCGGCGGCACCAATGCCTGCCTGGTATTCCAGCGCTATAACGGCTGATCCGGTCTCAACGACCCACACAAACGGCGCCCAAGGGCGCCGTTTGTGTTGGTGCAGCGTGTGCGCTGTTTGTCAGGGCACTGGCTTTGGAGCAACGGCTTTTAAGGCCTGGGCACCTCGGAGATCTCGCGAAGCTGCCCTTCGATCCACGCCTCCACATCAGCCAATACTTCGTCTGGGGTACGCCCAGCGGTGTCGATGGGCGGGCCAATGCGCACACGCAGGACACCCGGGCGTTTGACCCACTGGCGACCCGGCCAACGCTCACCGGCATTGTGCGCCACCGGCAGCACCGGCACACCGGCACGGCAGGCGACCACGCTACCGCTCTTGTTGTAGCGCTTGCGCACACCAGGATCGACACGCGTGCCTTCCGGAAAGATCAGTACCGAAAGTCCGCCGTGTAAACGCTCCACCCCCTGCGTCAGCACCTGTTTCATGGCCCGAGCAGGCCTGGAGCGATCCAGGCTAATGGGACGTAGCAGGCGCAGCCCCCAGCCAAACACAGGGATACGCAGCAGCTCTCGCTTGAGCACCGTACAGACCGGCGGCTTCATGACCTGCAGGAACAGCGTTTCCCACTCACACTGGTGGTTGGCCTGAATGACGCAGGGTCCCGCAGGAATATGTTCGCGCCCTTGAATCTCGTAACGTACCCCACAGGCCAGCCGAAACCAGACCATCAGGAAGTAGTTGTAGAGGTTCAACAGACGATAGCGCGCCGCGAGGGGAAGAAACGGTGCCACGGGCAGGAACAGCACACCAATCAGCAGCATGGCTGAAAAATAGCCCAGATAAAATACCAGGCTGCGTACCACATTCATCAAGCGGACTCTCCTGTTCCAGTACCGGTGACGGTCGGCTGAGTGCGGGTCAGGCACCAGGCATCCAGCATCCGCCCCACCTCGAGCCGCCAGGGCTTTTGGTGCACGCCAAAGACGTCCAGCACACGGCGACAGTTCAGCACCCGCCGCAGCTTGGCATCGTGATGGTGGTTCAACGCCTGCACCTCACCCAGCTCGACCTCTTCGCCACGCCCCTCGAGATGGGTGGCCAGCTGGGTGCGCACCATGGAGACGAACGTAAACGCACTGACCGGCTCGGTACCTGCCAGGTGATACGCCCCCCAGGCATCGGCCCCGCAGGCTTGCTGCTGAAGCATGCCCACCAGCGCCATGGCCACGGCATCCGCCGAGGTAGGGCAGAAAATCACGTCTTCGGCCGCACGCACGGGCTGGCCTGCTACAAAGCTGTCGATGACTTCATTGAGCCAGGCATGGCTACCTTCCAGGGCGAACAGCGGCCCCAGCCGCACGATCAAGTGGCGGTGATACTCCGCGCGAATACGGTCACCGGTCTGCACCAGGCGGCGCAAACACTCATCACGGGGGGCCGGCACGACATGCTCGTCGATCGGGATCTCGAACCCCTCTTCGTAGAGCTGGTCGGACACGCACCACACCAGGGCAATGCCAGCCGCCTGACAGGCGTCGACACACTGGTCCACCGCATCAGCATGGGCATAGACATCGGCGGGCGTCATGCTGAGGGGATGCGACAGAGGCGGAATGATCACCGCCTCCGGGGCGATGGCCGCCAGCTGGTCTGGAGAAACGCTCACGCCCTGCTCAATCACCAACTCGGTATCCGAGCGCCGACTTGCCTCACGGGCCAATGCCAGGCTCAAGCAGTGTCCTGCATTCAGTATTAGCAGCTTCAAGACAGACCCCTTTTCTCAACCCGGTAGGGTGGCGGCAACGCCCAGCACGGCATGGCGATCAGAACGGAATTTCGTCGTCAAAATCGTCGAAGTTACCGGGATCCGGAGCGCCGTAGCTGCTGTTTTGCTGATGCGCAGGCGGCTGCTGCTGAGGCGCCGCGCCGCCACGCTGAGGCGCGGCATGCTGTTGCGGAGCGTAGCCACCCTGCTGAGGTGCCTGCTGAGGTGCCTGCTGAGGCGGCTGCTGGTAATGCTGTTGCGGCGGCGCAGACTGGGCTGGCGCTTGCTGGGCATAGCCACCCTGCGGCGCCCCCCCTCCCTGGTAGTCACCACTGCGACCATCCAGCATCTGCATGTCGTTGGCGACGATTTCAGTGCTGTAACGGTCCTGGCCATTCTGGTCCTGCCATTTACGCGTCTGCAGACGACCTTCGATATAGACTTTGGAGCCTTTTTTCAGGTACTGCTGGGCAATTTCAGCCGTCTTGTTGAAGAGCACCACGCGGTGCCATTCGGTACGCTCCTGCCGCTGGCCGCTCTGGCGATCCATCCAGGTGTCCGAGGTGGCCAGGTTCAGGTTGGCGACCGCTGTACCGGAAGGGGTGAAACGCACTTCCGGATCCTGGCCCAGATTACCGATCAGAATAACTTTGTTGATACCGCGCGCCATAAGGTCGCTCCTTGTCGTAAACGGTGATGGTCTCTCATTGATCAGGGCCGCGGTGGCGGAATCAACCGGGCCAGTGCCGCCTGATCAAGCTCTTTACGATTGACTTTCAAATATACCAGGCGCTCTTCCGGCACGACCATGACATCTTCGACACCCGCCACATCGGCCAGGTGCTCCATGAGTAGGTCCATGGCATCGGCCTGGGTATCCTGCAATGCCACCACTTCACTGGAGAGCGGCGGCGGTGACGGCATGCCGCACATGGCCAGCCACCAGCACAGCGCCAGCGCCGCGCAGCCGATGAACACCGCGTCCAGCCCCCATGTGTGCGCCAGCCAGCCCCCCAGGGTACCGCCCAAAAACGCGCCCAGGAACTGGCTGGTGGAGTAGACGCCCATGGCGGTGCCTTTTGCTCCGGCAGGCGCCAGTTTACTTAGCATGGATGGCAGCGTTGCCTCCAGCAAATTGAAGCCGGTAAAAAACACCAGCAGCCAGACAAACAGCCACTGCCCCTGGGAGAGCGGTAGCCCCAGCGCCGCCAAACTGAGCACGATGGCCCCAATGGCCAGCAGGCACATCAGTTTCATGCGCTGGCGCTTTTCGGCCACGATCACCAGCGGCACCATGGCGACAAACGACAGTCCCATGATGGCCAGATAGGCCAGTCCATGGTACTCCACCGCTACCCCGGCGTTCAGCAAGCGGAACGGCACGGCCACGAAAATGGCCATGAGCACCAGGTGCAGGGCAAAAATCGACACATCCAGACGCCACAAGTCCGAGCGGGTAATGACACGCTTGAATTGCTGACGGTCCAGCCCGACATCCCGGTGGCGCAGGCGCCTGGGCGCTGGCGGCACCCAGCGCCACAATACCAGCAAGCCCACCAACGTGAGCAGTGCCGTGAACCAGAACAGGCTCGACAGCCCTCCCCATGACGCCAGCCAGGGCCCCAGCACCATGGCAACGGCAAAGGACACACCGATGGAGAGGCCAATGGTCGCCATGGCAACGGTGCGTACCTGCTCGCGGGTCTGGTCGGCCAGCAGCGCCATGATCGCCGCCGCAATGGCACCACTCCCCTGCAGCGCGCGGCCGACGATCACGCCACCAATGGTATCCGCCGTGGCGGCCACGACGCTGCCTGCTGCAAAAATCAGCAGGCCCATGGCAATCACTCGCTTTCTACCGATCCGGTCGGACAGCCAGCCAAACGGAATCTGCAGAACGGCCTGGGTCAGGCCATACACGCCCAACGCCAGACCAACCAGTAACGGCGTCGCCCCTTCCAGCGTATCGGCATACAAGGCCAGCACCGGCAGCACCATGAAGAGTCCCAGCATGCGAGATGCGTAGAGACCGGCCAAGCCGCTGATGGCTCGGCGCTCGGCAGCCAGCAGCAGTGCAGAAACCTTGCGCATAGAACCCTTGTGTACGATGAGTGGGCCGAACGGCCTGAAATAACCGCCCATTCTAGCGCTTTGTCGGCACGCTGGAAACGCCAAGCATGAAATGCCCGCCACGCTGCAGCGAAGCGAAGCGAGACAGTTTTGCCGGAAGGGGTGCCGCAACCGTATAATTACGCTTTTGCCACGCGATTCGAGGTGTTGATGGACAGCATTCTGGTCAGGGGTGCCCGCACCCACAACCTCAAGCAGATCGATGTGGAGCTGCCCCGCGACAAGCTGATCGTGATTACCGGCCTGTCAGGCTCCGGCAAGTCGTCCCTGGCGTTCGATACGCTCTACGCCGAGGGCCAGCGGCGCTATGTGGAATCGCTCTCCACCTATGCGCGCCAGTTTCTATCAATGATGGAAAAGCCCGATGTGGATCACATCGAAGGGCTCTCTCCGGCCATCTCCATCGAGCAAAAATCCACCTCTCACAACCCTCGGTCGACGGTTGGCACGATTACCGAGATTTACGACTACCTGCGCCTACTGTTTGCCCGTGCCGGCACCCCTCGCTGCCCAGAGCATGGCGAGGACCTGGAAGCCCAGACGATCTCCCAG
Organism: Halomonas sp. 141; assembly: GCF_002810305.1. Taxonomy (NCBI): domain Bacteria; kingdom Pseudomonadati; phylum Pseudomonadota; class Gammaproteobacteria; order Oceanospirillales; family Halomonadaceae; genus Halomonas; species Halomonas sp. 141. Next base: position 46,391 of record NZ_PINZ01000004.1, on the reverse strand, counting down.
ATGGTCGATCAGGTCATGAACCTGGCGGAAGGCACCCGCTTGATGCTGCTGGCGCCGGTCGTCAAAGGCCGCAAGGGGGAGCATTTACAGCTGCTGTCCGAGCTGCGCGCGCAGGGGTTCGTGCGCGTCCAGATTGATGGCCAGGTGCTGGAGTTGGACGACATAGCGCCGCTGGACAAGCGCAAGAAGCACGATATCAGCGTGGTCGTGGACCGTTTCAAGGTACGTGACGATATCGCCCAGCGCCTGGCGGAATCCTTCGAGACGGCCCTGAACCTGGCCGACGGCACCGCCATGGTGCATTTCATGGACGGCGAGCAGGACGATCTGGTCTTCTCGTCCCGCTTTGCCTGCCCCGTTTGCGGCTATTCGCTCTCCGAGTTGGAGCCGCGGATGTTTTCGTTCAACAACCCGGCAGGGGCGTGCCCGACCTGCGACGGCCTGGGCATACAGCAGTACTTCGACCCGGAGAAACTGATCAGCCACCCCGAGCTTTCCCTGGCGGAAGGCGTGATCAAGGGCTGGGATCGGCGCAACATTTATTACTTTACCCAGCTACAGGCGCTGGCCAAGCATTACCGCTTCGAGCTGGAAACGCCCTGGCAGGAGCTGGCCCGCCACGAGCGGGACATCATCCTCAACGGCAGTGGTGGCGAGCTGGTCCCCTTCGTTTACGTGGGAGACCGTGGCCGGAAAGTCACCCGTGAGCATGCCTTTGAAGGGGTGCTGCCCAACATGCAGCGCCGCTACCGGGAAACCGAGTCCAGCATGGTGCGCGACGACCTGGCCAAGTACATTGCGGTTCAGCCCTGCACCGCCTGCCACGGCTCGCGGCTCCGCAAGGAGTCTCGCCATGTGTATGTCGATGACCGAAACATCGCGGATATCGTCCACCTGCCGATTGGCGAGGCGTGGCGCTACTTTGGCGCGCTGGCGCTTCCCGGGCGCAAGGGAGAAATTGCCGACAAGATCGTCAACGAGATCCATGCTCGCCTGGAATTTCTGGTCAACGTGGGGCTTGATTACCTGAACCTCGAACGCAGCGCCGACACGCTCTCCGGGGGTGAGGCACAGCGTATCCGCCTGGCTAGCCAGATCGGTGCTGGCCTGGTGGGCGTCATGTACATTCTGGACGAACCCTCCATCGGGCTGCACCAGCGGGACAACGACCGTCTGCTCAAGACGCTGGAGCGATTGCGCGACCTGGGCAACACCGTGATCGTCGTCGAGCACGACGAAGATGCCATCCGCGCGGCGGACCACGTGCTGGACATCGGCCCCGGTGCAGGTGTCCATGGGGGCGAGATCGTCGCCCAGGGCACGCCGCAGCAGGTGATGGACAACCCGAATTCGCTGACCGGCCAGTATCTCTCTGGCAGCCGCGAAATTGCCGTCCCGGCTTACCGGATCCCGGGCAATCCCGAGAAGCAACTGGTGGTGCGCGGTGCCACGGGCAATAACCTGCAAAATGTCACCCTCAGCCTGCCACTGGGGCTGTTCATTGCCGTGACGGGCGTCTCCGGCTCCGGCAAGTCGACGCTGATCAACGGCACGCTGATGCCGATTGCCGCCCGTGAACTCAACCGGGCCACCACCCTGACACCGGCTCCCTACGAGAAGGTGGAAGGCCTGGACCAGCTCGACAAGGTCATCGACATCGACCAGAGCCCGATCGGCCGCACCCCGCGCTCCAACCCGGCCACCTATACCGGCATTTTCACGCCTATTCGTGAGCTGTTCGCCGGTACCCAGGAGGCTCGTTCCCGGGGGTACAAACCCGGGCGCTTCAGCTTCAACGTCAAGGGCGGCCGCTGCGAAGCCTGCCAGGGCGAAGGCATGATCAAGGTGGAGATGCACTTTCTGCCGGATATCTACGTCCCTTGTGACGTGTGCAAGGGCAAGCGCTACAATCGCGAAACCCTGGATATCCACTACAAAGGCAAGACCATCCACGAGGTATTGGAGATGACGGTGGAAGATGCGCTGGCCTTCTTCAGCCCCGTGCCCGCCATCGCCCGACGCCTGCAAACGCTCATGGATGTGGGGCTTTCCTACATCCGTTTGGGGCAAAGCGCCACGACGCTTTCCGGGGGCGAAGCTCAGCGGGTCAAGCTGGCGCGCGAGCTGGCCAAGCGTGACACCGGCAAAACCCTCTACATTCTGGATGAACCCACCACTGGCCTGCACTTCGAGGATATCCGCCAGCTGCTGACGGTGCTGCACCGCCTCCGCGACCACGGCAATACCATCGTGGTGATCGAGCATAACCTGGATGTCATCAAGACGGCCGACTGGTTGATCGATCTGGGGCCGGAAGGCGGTTCGGGCGGAGGTCAAATCATCGCCGAGGGCCCCCCTGAACAGCTGGCCAAACAGACGGTATCGCACACCGGGCGCTTTCTGGCACCGTTACTCGAACGTGGCAGCCGTGCCACACGCTAGGCGCATCATGGCCGCTGCCCAAGCGTTTAGGCAGCGGCCAAAAAATTCAGGAAAAGGCGGCGCTGACTGCTTATAGTAAGCAGCGAGACTGCTTAACAATGGTTGCTTCCTGTGAGGAGACACACGCTGTGGAACAGGACAAAAGCTGTATTATCCGCCACTTTAGCCACTACTGCTCGCTCAACGATGACGAGAAAGCGCTGCTGGCCTCGCTGGAAGAGAGCCCCACCAACATCAAGGCGGGCACGGTGCTCTGGGAGATGGGCGCACCGGCTAATGAGTTCTGCACGCTGCGCAGCGGCTGGGCCTACTCCTACCGGCACCTCGAAAACGGCGACCGTCAGATTCTGGAGGTTTTCCTGCCCGGCGACATCATCGGCCTGCGAGAGTTTGCGTTTTCCCAGCGCCTTGAAAATGTCCGCATGATCAGCGACGGCGTCATTTGCCACTTTCCCCACAAGCGTATGCTGGAGGTCTTCCGCGAGTCGCTGTCGCTCACGTCGGTGATGTTTGCCATTGCCAGCCGACAGCAAGCGCTGCTGACCGAACGGCTGGTCAACCTGGCACGGCGCAGCGCGCGCAAGAAGATGGCCCATTTCCTACATGAAATGTATCTGCGCTTGCGCCAGACCAACGACGATATCAGCGGGCAGTTCCGCCTCCCCCTGTCACAGGAGCAGTTGGCCGACATCCTGGGCTTGAGCCCGGTTCATGTCAGCCGAACCTTCACCGCACTCAGCGAAGACGGTCTGGTGTTTCGTGACCGGCACCATGTCACCATTCCGGACCTCGATGCGCTGGCTACCGAAGGAGAGTTCGACGACTGCTACCTGACCGACAACGTCAGGCCGTTGCTGGAAGCTTGAACGCCCTATCTTTTAGACCTTCAACGATGATACCGCTTATGCCCGTCAAGAGCCGTACACTGCTGGCGATACTGGGGGGGAGCCTGCTGGGCAACGCCCAGCTCGTCCAGGCGGCCACGTTCAACGTGGAGCACGCCGAACCCCATGAACACTGGTCGTCGATGGCGCTGTCACTGGGCGAAGAGCGCCACTTTCGTGCCGTCGAGACCCACAGCTACTCCGATGCCACCTTGAGCCTCAATACCAGCCAGGGGGTATGCGACCTCCCCTGGCTGGAAATGCGCGTGACGCTGGCACAGCAGCAGGGCGAGAGCCGCGCCGTCAATCTGGTGCCCACACGGCTGCGCATAGATGACCAGCCCATCGTGGATACCATGGCCGAGTTCATCACCGAGCGCGGCGATGACGGCTTCTACGCACACTTTTACCTGAGCGATCTCGACACACTGATGGCCCAGATGCGCACCGGTGAGCAGTTTTTTCTGGGCTTCGACCAAAACGAGCAGGAGCCCTGGTACATGACCTTCAGCCTCAACGGCGCAGACCGCGCCATCGCGCGCATGCAGCAGCTGTGCGAGGACAGCACAACAGAAGATTAACCGGTTCGCTGCTCGGCGATTTCCACACGATAGCGGTTCCAGGCCTGGATCAATGGATCGAAGTGGGCCAACTGTTCCAGCCGATGGTTGGCCAGAGCCAGCGCCTTGCGCTCTTGCTCGAGGTGCATATTGAGCGTGCTGATTTCGTAAGCCGAAATGGCCAGCGTCAGGTTTTCACCCAGAGCGACCTGCATTTGCCGACAGTCGGGATCGAGCACCAGCACGGCGCCAAAGGATTGCAGTCGAGAGTGATGCGTCGACACAAAGATAGCCTCGAGATAGAGCTTTACCCCTCGACCTGCTGCTTGAGCAGCAGTTCAACGCGTCGGTTGGCAGCTCGCCCGTCCGCGGTCGCGTTGCTTTCCATGGGTTGGGTGTCGGCATAGCCAACTGCCCGCATACGAGAAATGGCGATACCCTGGCGCTCCAACTGGCGTACCACGGCAATGGCTCGCCCCGTGGAAAGCTCCCAGTTGGAGGGAAAACGCGGGGTGGCAATGGGCACGTTATCGGTATGCCCTTCCACCGATATTTGGCCTTCGAACGTTTGGAGTACTGACGTGAGACCTTCTAACACGATCAGGCCCTGAGGCGTTAGCACATCGCTACCACTGGAAAACAACAGGCTGTCGTCGATGCGCAGGGTGATGCCCTCACGACCCTGCGAGACACTGACCCCAGGAATATCCAGCCCCGCCATCTGCGACTGCACGCCGTCGTGACGTGGATGAATACCAGTGGCCAATGAGGCCAACGGCATGGCCATGATGGCACTGGCCGGCCCCATGGCATCGCTCTCCCTCCCTTCGCCACCGCCAGGAGGCGTCAGCGCCAGCAAGAGCACGAACAGGGTAATCAGCAGCGTCAAGACGTCCAGGTAACTGGTCAGCCACCCTTCATCGTCCTCGCTTGCTGCCGCAGGCAGCTCCAGCGCATGCCGTGCATCCTGGTTGAGCATGGGGCTACCCTTTCTTCAGCGCTGGGTCGGCATCCGGGCGCGGCTTGACGCTCGCATCACGAATTTCATCGTGGTAGTTGGCCACGAACGAGTTCAGCGTTTCTTCGATGAACGACGGCAAGCGACGCTTGGTAATCAGTGAAATGCCTTCCAACACCATGTTCATGGTGATCAACCGCTCTTCGGTGCGCCGCTCCAGCTTGACGGCAATGGGTTTGAAGACCAGATTGGCCAGCAAAATACCGTAGAACGTGGTGAGCAGCGCCACGGCCATGCGCGGACCAATCACTTGCAGATCGCCCGCATCCATGACTTCCAGCATGTTGATCAACCCCACCAGCGTACCGATCATGCCGAAGGCCGGCGCATAGGTGGCCATGGTGCGAAAAATCTGTGCTTCGGCATGCTCCCGCGCCTTCAGACGTGCGATTCGCCAGCGCAGCATGTCAAAAATTTCATCTTCCTTGGTATTGGCAATGACCAGTTGAATCCCGGTGCGCAGAAACGGGTTGCGCGTGTGCTCCAGCTCCCGCTCCACGGCTCGCACATCGCCCTTGAACCATAACCGCGACATGGCCACCAACTCGCTGATATCGTCGCGCACGTAGGTATTCTCGCGGCGGAATACCAGCCCTACCAGGCGCACCACCCGCAGCACCTCCTTCAGGGGGTAGCTGATGAATGTCGCTGCCAGGGTGCCGGTAATGACGATGGCAAGGCCAGGCAAATTGATAAAGCTTTCGGGTGATTCTGCGGTGAAGAACAGCACGCTTACCAATAACAGCATGCTGGCAAATATGCCGATCAGCGTAGAGGGGTTCATCAACAGTTCCTTGCCGGTTAACGTGAGAAGGGTAAGAGGGTTAATGCTGGTCGCTCAAGCGAGCACGAAGGCGACTAACGGCCTGACTATGCAGTTGCGATACTCGCGACTCGGTCACACCCAGTACCGCTCCCACTTCCTTGAGGTTCATCTCTTCCTGGTAATACAGAGCCATCAGCAGTTTTTCACGCTCGGGCAGCGCCTCAATGGCTTCGATGAGTGTGCGCCGCTGCTGCTCATCGAGCAGCTGCTCGAACGGGCGATTGGCGCTGCCTTCGTCACCCGCTGGCTCACCGCCATCGGCCACCAGCTCCTCGAAAGGCAGTAACCGACCGCTGTTGGTGTCATTCAGCAGCTGCTGATAGTCACTCAATGGCATATCCAATGCCTGCGCGATTTCCGTCTCTTCGGGGGGCCTGCCCAGTACCTGCTCCAAACGGCGCACGGTTTCATCGACCGCCCGGGCAGAGCGGCGCACGCTGCGCGGCAACCAATCCCGAGTGCGCAGCTCATCCATCATGGCCCCCCGGATGCGCTGGCTGGCGAACGTGGCAAACGTCGCGCCCTGTGCGGCATCAAAGCGACCCAGCGCCTCCAGCAAGCCCACCATACCCGCTTGAATCAGATCATCCAGCTCGATACTGGCGGGCAATCTGACCTGCAGCGTCAAGGCCTGACGTCTCACCAGTGGCATGTATTGCGTCAACAGCTCACTCTGCTTGATCCTGCCTTGTGCTGTATACATCCTATCGCCTCACGGCTAAACGATCTTTACTGATAGTTCACGATGACCTGTAACCCCTGCACCCGCACGGGTCGCTGCCCCGGCGACAGCGCAAAACGCATATAGAGCGGTTCGCTGGCGCTCAGGCCGGACAGTGCCATGGTACTGCCACGCGCGCTCCCCAAGGGCACACACTGTTCAGGATGGCACAGCCAGGCGTTGACAGGCACGTGGGCAGGCGTCTCGAAACGCCATTGCACTCTCGCCAACGTCGCACTTCCCAGCGGTACGCCCGCAGGGGGGCTGATGGCCTGGCTACTGCTTGCCCGATCGCTCATGGCCACCATCACCGAGGGCATTTGGCTGCTCCAGCTCCCCGTGGCCGCTAGCACCGAGCTGGCGAACCCAAACGCCAGCATCAGGAGCGCTGCGCTTGAGCAGCGCGCTCTGCGTGTCACTGTCGACCACTTTACAACGTGGATCAATGTTTGCCGACGCATCGTGTTGAGCGACCTCTTGTGTAGAACCATGGGCGGCACCTTGTCATGGGGCCATCAGCGCGCCAGTAGCAACAGCTCTATCTGCAAGTAATGCTCGGCGGCATCACGCAAGTTGTCGAGCAGCCCCTGCCGCGGCAGGTGGGGCTCGTGCAGCGCCAGCAAACGCGCTGGCCCGCCCCGCTCGCGCATCTGGCGCAGCGCGCGGTACATGCTCGCAAAGGCTTCGGCATCGCTGTTGACCCATAGCGCCCAATGGGGGTAGCGCTCGGCCAGGGCCGTCAGCGACCCTGTCTCTGGCTGGGCTACCTTGATGTCCCACTCCTGCGGATCACCCGCCCATTGGCGCCCCAGCGACGCCCACTGGGCCAGGCGCCCCTTGACCTTGTCTACCTGCACGGCGCCCGCTGAGCTCAGGCCCACCACCACCAGTGTCCGCGTTGGACGCGGCGGCGACACATTGGCCGCCGCCGTGGTGACCTCTGGCGAAGTGGCAGTGGCGGCTGACGCAGTATCCGCGGACGGCACGTCAACGTCCATTGCCTCTTGCGGTTCTTGTTGCGCTTCTTCCTGTTGCTCGCCGCGCTGCTGACGCTGTAAATCTGCCCATTTTCTCAGCCCTGCCGCCTGGTCCTGGCCCTTCATAGCACATCCTCAAGGCTGACACTGCCCAGTTGACGAATGGCATCGCGGGCCATCAGCACATGCAGCAGCGCATCCAGCAGCGCCGTATCGCGACGCTTGCGCTGGCTACCCAGTAACCGAATCAGGTCCGTTCGCAGCGCCTGGCCGTGCTCATCATCGGCCAGGTCGAGATGGCCTGCCACGGCTGCCGCGCCGCTGGCCATCAGCAGGCGCAGCTCACGACTGACCTCACCGCCGTCATTGTCCTTGAGCTGCTGCCAGGCACGCCTGGTAAGTGCGGCCAGCCCATCGCTTTCGAGCTGTGTGACCAGCAGGGACAGGACATCGCTGCCCAGCCGTGCAGGTGTCAACCAGTAGCGACGCGCGACGTGTTTGTCTGTTTCCGGGTCCTGGATATCGCCTACCCACGCCAGCAGCGGGTGGCCCGAGGCTGTTTGCACCTCTACATAGGCGTTACACAACTGCATTCGCTGGCCGCGAAAACGGATTGAGACGCTATGGGTCAGCGTGCTCTCTTGAAACAGGCCTTTCAGGGTGTAGCGCTCGCCCTGACAGTTTACGCGCTGACTGGCGTGTACCGCGCTGACCCAGGTCAAACGTTGGCCATGCAACCAGGCAAGTACGTCAGGCTCCGGCAGGGCGGGGAGGAGATGCACTGCCATATTCTCTCCGCACTCCGCCAGGCGCGGCAGCCAGCCGGCTGGCTGACGATGCTGAAGGCGGGTCAGGGCCAACCAGCGGCCTTGCTCATCCAGCCGAATGTCCGGCATCGTCCAATCACAGCCACGTCCCTGGCGGCGCGGCGACCAGGCCAGCCCCATGGCAGCGCTATTGGCCTCCGCTCCTGCCAGCAGCTCATCCAGCCGCTGATCCTGAACGACGCCGGGCAGTGCCCCGATATCCCAGGCGGCTTCCAACAGATGAAAATCCACCACCCGCTTACGCAGCCGAGACAATACCGACGAGAGCCGACGCCCCTGCCCCAGCACATCCCGCGACCAGCGTGGCAAGCTGATGGGCGCCGGTGATTCGGCGTGGCGCGCAGCGCGGGGCTGTGCAGCCAACGCCTGATCGATCAGCGCCCGAGCGTCGGCCACGGCCATGTCTTCGGGTACCTGCTGACCATAAGAGCCAAACAGGACGCGCATGCCGTGGCGCATGACGATATCCAGCGCCGGAGCCAGCCGCCCGGCTTCGTCCTGCTTGGTGATGATGCAGTCATCCAACGTAGCCCCCGCCGCTCTGGCTGCCTGACGGTAGCGCAGCACGACCTCCTCCAGCGTTTCGGGCTGGCTGGCAGCGTTCAACATCAGCACCAGACGCACGGTGGATTGGCCACCTTGCAGGTGAGCGATCTGTTCGATCACCCGCTGGTCGCGCTGACTCATGCCTACGGTATCGACAATCACCCACTGCTTGCCCTGCAGGCGCCCTACCAGCTCGTCGATGGGCTGCTCGACATCCAGCGCATACATGGGAGTATCCAGCAGTCGCGCGTAGATGCGCAGCTGCTCGTGAGCACCAATCCGGAAGCTGTCGGTGGTCACCAGCGCCACCGGGCGTGTGCCGTGGCGCATCACAAAACGAGCCGCCAGCTTGGCCGTCGTGGTCGTCTTGCCAACCCCGGTAGGGCCTACCAGGGCCACAATGCCGGTCTGGTCGAAAAATGCGTCTTCCTGACGGAGCACGCTCAGCCGCGCCATGAGCTGACCACGCAACCAGGTCATCAAGGTCTCACTGGAGGCCGGTAACGCTGCCAGCTCGTCGGGCAGTGCCTCGACCACTTCCTGACTCAGCTCGTTGCTGAAGCCGACGCGCAGCATCACCTGCTGCAAATGCTCTGACGCGCTATCCGCCCCTGGCGCAGGGTCGGGTTGTCGTCGCGCCAGCAGCTCGCGCATCTCTTGCATTTCACGCAGCAGGCGCTCGCTCATGGCTTCCAACGGGTCTGGCTGTTGGGGCAACGAAAACACCGGCGCAGCGGGTTCCTGCTGCGTGGCCGGACTGGGGGCAGGATCGAACTGATCGACGGCATCGTCTGCCATGGCGAGGATTTCGACTCCCCCTTCGGTGCGCCGATTGGCCACGATCAGGGCGTCATCGCCGAGTACTTCTCGCACCTGGCGCATGACATCGCGGCTGTTGGCTCCGACAAAACGTCTAACGCTCATGCTTCACCTGTTACCTGTGTACGAAAGACGGCTAACCATCAGGAGCGGCATCAGCGACCACCCACCAGCGTGGTCACACGCAGCGTGCGGTCGTCAGGAATTTCTGCCTGAGACATGACCACCAGGTGGCGCATGCGACGGCGCAGAAAACGCGAGAGCACGGCACGCAGCGAGTGCTGCACCACCAGCACCGGTGCCTCTCCGCTGCCTTCATGACGCTCCAACGCTTGCTGGGCTTGATTCATGAGGGTATCCGCAAGGCCTGGCTCCATGGCACCGTTGCCATTCATGGCCTGCAGCAACACTTGCTCCAGTTGAGCATCCAGCCCCATGACGTTCAGTGTCTCCTGCCCGGCAAACCACTGCTGGGTAATCGCGCGGCCCAGCGCGATACGCACCAGTGCCGTGAGTTCATTGGGATCCTTTTGCTGGCCAGCATGCTCGGCCAGGGTATCCAGCACGCTACGCATATCGCGAATCGAGACATCCTCATCCAGCAGGTTCTGCAAGATACGCTGCAATACCGTCAACGAGATAGCCTTGGGCACCACTTCTTCGACCAGTGACTTTTGATCGTCCCCCAGCTTGTCCAATAGCTTTTGAACTTCCTGACGACCCAGCATCTCTGGAGAGTGGCGATGCAGCAGATGGTTGAGGTGCGTGGCAATCACCGTACTGGCATCTACCACCGTGTAACCATACACCTGCGCGTGCTCACGCTGGTTGCTGTCGATCCAGACCGCTGGTAAACCAAACGCCGGATCCTGTGTCGGCGTACCCTGCAGTTCCCCCGACACCTGGCCGGGATCAATGGCCAGCCACTTGCCCGGCTGAGCCTCGGCACGCCCGATTTCGGCGCCTTTCATGGATAATACGTAGGTGTTAGGCGGTAGCTCCAGGTTGTCGCGAATATGCACCACCGGCGGCAGAAAGCCCACCTCTTGAGCAAATTTCTTGCGCACGCTCTTGATGCGCCCCAGCAGCTCGCCCTTCTGGCGCGAATCCACCAGCGGAATCAAACGGTGCCCCACTTCCAGCCCAAGCGTATCCACGAGCTGGACATCCTCCCAACTCGCCTCAGGGGTTTCCTGCAGCATGGGGGGTGGTGCAGCAGTCAGCTCCTGCTCGACCAGCGCCTGATTCTTGTGACGAATCAGGTACCAGGCCAGCCCGGACAACAGTGCAGTGAACAGCAGAAAAACAAAGTTGGGCATACCCGGCACGAGGCCCAGCAAGCCCATCACCATGGCCGCCAGAATCATCACCTGCGGATTCACGAACAGCTGGCTGATCATCTGCTGACCAACGTCCTGCTCGGTATTCACCCGAGAGACGGTCACGCCCGCCGCCGTGGAGATCACCAGCGCCGGAATCTGGGCCACCAGACCGTCACCGATGGTCAACAGCGTATAGGTGCGCGCGGCATCGCCGAACCCCATATTGTGCTGCATCATGCCAATCAGCAGACCACCAATGATGTTGACCACCATGATGACTAGCCCGGCTACCGCATCGCCACGCACGAACTTGCTGGCACCGTCCATGGAACCGTAAAAGTCGGCTTCCTGGGCTACTTCTGCGCGACGCTTCTTGGCATCCTCTTCGCCAATCAAACCGGCGTTCAAATCGGCATCGATGGCCATCTGTTTACCAGGCATGGCATCCAGCACAAAGCGGGCACCGACTTCGGCAATACGCCCGGCCCCTTTGGTGATGACCATGAAGTTGATGATCACCAGAATCAAGAACACTACCAAGCCAACGGCAAAGTTCCCCCCGACAAGGAAGGTGCCAAACGCCTCGATAACCTTGCCCGCAGCATCCCCCCCCTGGTGCCCTTCCATCAGCACCACGCGTGTGGAGGCAACGTTGAGCGAGAGCCGCAGCAGCGTGGTAAACAGCAGGACGGCAGGAAACGCGGCAAAATCCAGTGGCCGTTCGGCAAACATGCTGACCAGCAGCACCATGATCGCCAGAGCAATATTGAAGGTGAAGAGCATGTCGAGTGCGAACGGCGGCAGGGGCAGAATCATCATGCCCAGGATCATCAGGATCAGCAGCGGTCCTGCCAGCAGTTTCATACTGACATCGTTGGACCAGTTACGCTGATTGATTAGCTGGCTCAAACTTTTCATGGCTGCGCCTCATTGCCATCGGCACGACGGCCGGGCGTATCCATTTCCGGTGGGACCGGCAGGTTATCGGGGGTGGGGGGCACCTCGCCTCCTTGTTGTGAAACGTGCTTGAGACGGTAGGCCCAGGCCATGACTTCGGCCACGGCGGTATACAGCTCGGTCGGCACTTCCGCCTCCAGATCTACATGATGATACAGGGCGCGCGCCAGCGGTGCTGCTTCCAGTCGCGGCACACCGGCCTCTGCACCGATCTCACGGATTTTCGCGGCCACGGCATCGGCACCCTTGGCCACCAGTTTGGGCGCACCCATTTTCCCTTCCTGATACATCAAGGCCACCGCGTAATGGGTCGGGTTGGTGATGATCACGTCCGCCTCGGGGACTTTACTCATCATGCGCCCACGCGCCATGGCCTGCTGCTGTTGGCGAATGCGTCCCTTGACGTGGGGATCCCCTTCCGAGTCCTTGTGCTCTCGTTTGACTTCTTCCTTGGTCATCCTGAGCTGCTTGGCGTTGTTCCATAGTTGAAAAGGTACATCAATCAGGATCACCACGATCAAGGAGAACACGATTAGGCCAGCGGCCAAGGCAGCCATATTGAGCGCCGTGGTCAAGGCTTGCTGAACAGGTTGATCCATCAACCCCAAATACCTGCCAATATTAAAATACAAAAAGCTGAACGCAACGCTACCCACCAGAATGGATTTGGCTATCGCCTTGGCAAGCTCGGTCAACGACTGCATCGAAAACAGGCGCTTGATCCCTTTTACAGGGTTCAGCTTGGAGAATTTTGGCTTCATCGACTTGGCGGATATGAGCCACCCGCCCAGTAACGCGGGGGCCATCAATGCAATCACCGCGAGCAGTAAAAAAAGCGGCAACATCGTGAAGAGCGTTCGCTGGCCCAGGTCGAGCGCATTGACCAGCATGGGGGTGGTTTCCATGGCTTGGCGCCGCTCGAACAGAAATGCTTGCTCCATGACAGCCCCCAGCTGGTCATAGAGCATTTGTCCCATGCTCCAGAGGCCAACCACGCCTCCCAGAAGAATCATGAAAGTCGTCAGCTCTCGGGACCGAGGAACCTGCCCCTCTTCACGGGCCTTGTCCCGCCGTCGGGGCGTCGCCTCTTCGGTCTTTTCCTGATCGCTGTCGTTATCTGCCATGCGGTCATCCGGCTAACGAGGGGACGATGACTCAAAATGCGCCATACGATGCACTCAGCCGCCCCAAAGGACGGCTGAGCAGTTTGCCATTTTGCCAGATGCGGCTACTTACAATATATCAATAACCCGGCATTAAAAGCCCAATTCATCCAATAAGTCGTCTACCTGGTCCTGGCCCGTGACGATATCCGTGGCATTCTCTTTTACTTGAGGGCCATTCAGCAGCTCCTCATTGCGGCGTGCATTTTCGTTCTTCCACTGATCGTTCGCCTTACGCTGCATGGTTTCGCGCGCTTCTGCCCCCGGGACGTTATCGATCAGCACCTGCACCAGCTGGTGCTCGATTTCACGGATCACGTCCATCATCTTCTTGATGACCTGGCCCGTCAGATCCTGGAAGTCCTGGGCCATCATGATGTCCAGCAGTTCCTTATTGGTGGCAGCGGTGATTTCGGGCACATCGCTCAGGTACGTGCGCGTCTCCTTGACCAGCGCCTTGGCATCATCCAGCTCTTTGGGCGCCTCGAACCACTCGGCCCAACGCTTGTCCAGGGCTTCGGCACGCTCGGAGAGCTGATCCTGCAGCGGCTGGGCACGATCAATGGCATTCAAGGCCTTGTCTGCCGCTTGCTCGGTCATGGTGGCCACGTAGTGTAGACGGTCACGAGCGTCAGGTATTGCCTCTGCGGCCTTTTCGATCTCCTTATCCAACCCCAACTCACGCATGTTGTCACGCAGCATGCGAGTGAGCTTGCCAATCCGGACGATCAGGTCCTCAGCAGCCTCTTCAGAGAGTTTGGTAGCACCACCCTGCTCATTCTGGCTCATTATGTTGTCTCCTCGTTGACCGAGCACCAAAGCCCAGCTGCGTCATTTACCCATCTTCTCGAAGATTTTATTCAGCTTCTCTTCCAGAGTGGCCGCAGTGAACGGCTTGACCACGTAACCATTGGCACCGGCCTGGGCTGCCGCAATGATGTTCTCTTTTTTGGCTTCGGCCGTCACCATCAGTACCGGCAAGTCTTTCAACGCTTCATCCTGGCGGATTTCCTTGAGCATCTCCAGGCCGTCGAGGTTGGGCATGTTCCAGTCGGAAACGACAAACTCAAAATTGCCTGCCCGCAGCTTGTTGAGGGCGTCCTGGCCATCTTCCGCTTCGTCCACATTCGTAAAACCCAGCTCTTTCAGCAGGCTACGCACAATGCGGCGCATCGTGGGGAAATCATCTACTACCAGGAAGCTCATGTTCTTATCGGCCATTGGTCATCCTCTCACATCACAATATTTACAGGGGGACTGCTGATTCAGTCAGGGTTAAAACTCTTCCCACTCATCGTGGTGCTGTTGAGCAGCAACACGACGAGCTGGCGGGTTGGCGGCGGCCTTGGGCAGCGCCGACGTTGCCACGGACGCTGGCGCGTGAGTGCGCTCAGCCCGCGCATTGAGCACCTGAAAGACCGCAACGGCCTCTTCAAGGCGATTGGCCTGCTCCTCCAGCGAGGCTGCCGCTGCGGACGCCTGCTGAACGAGCGCGGCATTTTGTTGAGTCACTTGATCCATCTGGCCAACGGCCTGACTGACCTGCTCGATGCCATCACTCTGCTCTTGCGAGGCCGCCGATATCTCATCCATGATATCCGTGACACGCCGCACTGCCGTGACCACTTCCGTCATGGTCTGCCCTGCCTGCTCGACCAGCGAGGAGCCTTGCTGAATCTGGCTGACCGAGGCCTCGATGAGGGACTTGATCTCCTTGGCGGCGTCCGCACTGCGGCTGGCCAGATTACGTACTTCGCCAGCCACCACCGCGAAACCACGCCCCTGCTCACCCGCCCGCGCAGCTTCCACGGAAGCGTTCAACGCCAATATGTTGGTCTGGAAAGCAATCGAGTCGATCACACTGGTAATATCAGCCACTTTTTGCGAGCTGGTCGAAATACCGTGCATGGTTTGTACCACTTGTGCGACGACTTGCCCTCCCTGCTCGGCGGTAGTGGATGCATCTGCTGCCAACGTGCTGGCCTGGCGAGCATTATCGGCATTCTGCTTCACGGTGGCCGTCATCTGTTCCATGCTGGCCGCAGTTTGCTCGATGGAGGCGGCCTGCTGCTCGGTGCGGGAGGACAGGTCTGCGTTGCCGCTGGCAATTTCTCGAGTGCCGTGATGGATTGCCTGACTGCCCTCACGCACCCTCGACACGGTGGCACTCAAGTTCTGCTGCATGGTGGCCATGGCAGCGAACAGTCGACCTATCTCGTTCTTGCCCGCCTGGGGGAGCGGCTGGGTTAAATCGGCTTCGGCAATGCGTCCAAGGCGCGCAGCGGCATCGCTCAGCGGCCTGATCACCGTACGGCGCAGGCCAAGGTAGATGGCCAGTGCGACCAGCAGCGCGAGCCCCTCGGCAGCGATACTGATCGTGGTAAAGAGACTGCCTTGCGCCTGAGCGTCTTCACGTACGGCGCCCACGCGGCCAAAAGCATATTCGATAAACGCCGTGGTATTGGCAGCCAACTCGTCCAAGGGCTCGATCAACTCGCCGCGCAGGTGGTTGAAGGTAGAGATGTCCATGGTGTCGAAGCTGGCATGCTGCTCCTTGACCAACGCCAATACCCGCACGAAACTTTCATCCACCGCCCCCCCTAGCAACTCGCCCTCAGTGCTACGCGGTGTGGCCATGAAGTTCGTATAACGACGCTCGGCACGCTCCAGACGATTGGCAGCGATATCCACCTGCTCGTTGGATTGACGGGTCTGCCCCACCATCAGCAGGTTCGAAGCGGTTTCCAGCGCCAGCATGGCCTGGTTGAGCAGCGAGTCAGCGCGATTCAGCTCATTGAGCTGCTGATTGCCGATAAGATCCAGCGTGGCCAAATTGCTCTGTGCACTGCGGTCCGAGGCAATGCTCAAACCGGCAATCAGTAGAATCAAGCCCACGAAGCAGACTAGCGCGAAAATGACGGCCAGATGAATACTAAGGTTGCGCAGCAAACGTGTCATTGTTATGAATTCCCTTGGATCGTTTGTCTTGTCTCTAAGGCCTTAGACGCGCTGAGCGCGTCCAGAGGCGGCCACCAGCGCCATCATTTTCGATGGAATTTCATCCAGTGGCAGCACGTCCACCGCGCCCCCTACGGCGATGGCTTCACGGGGCATCCCGAACACCACACAGGTCTCTTCGTTCTGGGCAATGGTCGGGGCCCCTGCCTGACGCATTTCCAGCAGCCCCGCCGCCCCGTCCTTGCCCATACCAGTCAGGATCACACCTACCGCGTTTTTCCCTGCATGTTTGGCTGCAGAGTGGAACAAGACATCTACTGACGGGCGATGACGGTTCACCGGCGGACCATCATTGAGTCGCGCCACGTAGTTGGCACCGCTGCGCACCAGCTCCAGATGCTGATCTCCGGGGGCGATATAAGCATGGCCTGGCAGCACGCGCTCGCCATCGGTGGCTTCCTTGACGGTGATACGACACAGCCTGTCCAACCGCTCGGCAAACGAACGGGTGAAGCCACCGGGCATGTGCTGAGTGATCAGAATGGCAGGCGCATTGGCTGGCAAAGGCTCCAGCACGGCGCGGATTGCCTCGGTGCCCCCTGTGGAAGCGCCAATGATGATCAGCTTCTCACTGGAGATCATCGGCGCTTTGAGCTGGCTGGGTGGCGGGGTGTTCCTGTTACGCGCCTGTCGCGGCCGAGAGCGGGCCGCCGCGCGCAATTTTTCAGCGATTTCGTTGGCGTACTCCATCATGCCGCTACGAATACCCAGGCTCGGCTTGGCAACGAAGTCCAGCGCGCCCAGCTCCAATGCCCGCAAAGTGATCTCGGAACCACTCTGGGTCAACGAGGAAACCATCAGCACCGGCATGGGGCGCAAGCGCATCAGGCGCTCGAGAAAATCCAGCCCGTCCATACGCGGCATCTCGACATCCAGCGTCAAGACGTCCGGGTTGTGCTGTTTGATAAGGTCACGGGCCGCAATGGGGTCAGGGGCCACCGCGACCACTTCCATATCAGGCTGCGAGTTGATGATTTCGGTCAACAGGTCACGAATCAGCGCCGAGTCATCGACGCACAACACTCTGATCTTGGCTGCGCTCAAAGCACGCCTCCTTTAACAGTCGCCATTTCGGCATTACTCCTGTGGGCCGTGGCCGCACCAGCAGCGTCACACACAACGATCATCGTTTGGCAAGGGTATAGACGGTTTGTCCACGCAGCTTGAAAGCATCGCTGATGTAAGAGAAGTTTTCCGAGTGCCCAGCAAAGAGCAAACCATCAGGCTTCATCAGTGGTGCAAACCGTTTGAGTATTTTCGCCTGCGTATCTTTATCGAAATAAATCATAATGTTACGGCAAAAAATAGCATCAAAAGGGCCTTTGACAGGCCACTGCGGCGCCAGCAGGTTGAGCGGCATGAACTCGACCAGCGCAGACACCTCCGGCCGTACCCGGGCCAGCCCAATGTGGTTACCCGTGCCTTTCTGGAAAAACCGTTTCACGCGAGCTTCATCCAGTTTGCGCACCTGCTCCTGGGGGTAGATGCCACGGCGCGCCTTGGCGAGTGCCTCGGTGTCGATATCGGTGGCGATTACCTTGGCCTGTGACGCTCTGCCACCAAGGGTCTCCAGTAGCGTCATGGCAATCGAGTAGGGCTCTTCCCCCGTCGATGCCGCCGAACACCAGATGGTGATCGGCTCCTGCTTATGCTTGATATGCTCTGCGAGTAGTGGAAAGTGGTGTGACTCACGGAAAAAGGCCGTGAGGTTAGTGGTCAACGCATTCGTAAACGCCTCCCACTCCTTGGCGTCGGGCTGACGCTCAAGCCGCGAAAGGTAGTCGGTAAAGCGCGTCATGCCATGGTGGCGCAGCCGTTTGGCCAAGCGGCTATACACCATTTCACGCTTGTGCTCCGCCAGCACGATGCCTGCACGCTGATAAATAAGCTCACGAATACGCGTAAAGTCCGCATCGGTGAGTACCAGATCACGCTCCATCTGTCCGCTGGACGCCCACTGTCCGGCGTCGACTCCCCGTTCGCGTTGGTCTGTCAAAATGTTTCCCACTCCTCTACAGAAGCTATTGGCCGTTTCTTGACCGGCGCAGGCGGTTTAGCGTTGCCCGGTTGCGCAGTCATCGACGGCAGTCCAGCTGCCTGCTGGTGCTCACGTTGTGGCGACATCTCGCGATGTCCCGACAGGCGGAAAGCCTCGACCGACAGCGCCAGAAGCTCTGCCTGCTGCTCCAGCGCCAGCGCCGCTTGTGCCGTTTCCTGAACACGCAGTGCATTCTGCTGCGTCGCCTGGTCCATTTCGGCCACCGCCTGATTGACCTCGGCGATACCGCTGCTCTGTTCTTGGGAGGCTGCCGAAATGTCGTGCATGATTTGCGTGACGCTACGGGCAGCCTCAGCCACTTCGCTGATCGCGACTTCGGCCCTTTCAACCAGGCCCGCCCCTTCGCCCACTTGCTGACTCGAGTCATCAATCAGGCCGCGAATTTCCTGAGCCGCATCGGAACTACGTCCCGCCAGCTTGCGTACCTCTTCGGCCACGACGGCAAACCCACGCCCATGCTCTCCCGCTCGTGCCGCCTCGACAGACGCGTTGAGAGCCAGAATGTTGGTCTGGAAGGCAATGGAGTCAATGACATTGATAATGTCGGTCATTTTCTGCGAACTGTGCGTGATCCGCTGCATGTTATCGACCAACTGGGTCATCAACTCACCCGTTTGGGAAACCCTTGTTGCATTATTATCGGCCAGACGCCGTGCTTCTTGAGCGTTATCACTATTTTGACGAACGGTGGTGGTCATTTCCTCCATGCTGGACGCGGTCTGTTGCAGCGATGCCGCCTGCTGCTCCGTGCGTGAAGAAAGCGCTTCGTTACCGCTGGCAATTTGCTTGGCCGCCGGCGTGACCACATCAATGCCTGTCTTGACCTCGCCAATGATGCTGCTCAAGCTCTTGCGCATGGTGTCGAGAGCATCCATGAGCTGGCCTATTTCATCACGCCGTCTGGGCGGTACTCTGGCGGCAAGATTGCCGCCGGCAATCTGCAAGGTAAACCGCGAGGCTTGCTTCAGCGGTCGTGTAATGGAGCGCAGCGTCAGCAGGCTGATCACGATCAACAGTGCCAAGCCGGTGGCTAGCACACCGACCTGAGCGCTCAGCATGACGGTTTGTCCCCGCTCGGCCTCGGAGGCCATCACTTCCGCGGTTGCCTGCTTTTGGGCAATCAGTTCATTGACCAGGGAAGAGAGCGCCCGGCCATCCTCGTTCATGACACGGATCACGGCGTCCAGGCCGGTAAATGCCTGGTAGGTCTCTTCCGCTTGAAGCACACCCACTGCCTGGCGCATGCCATTATCCAGAAAGGCCTGCAGCTGTTCATCGAACTGGCTGGCCAGTGGCGTGGCATTCACCTCACGGCTGTAATAGGCCTGCCACACATCCGCCACCTGGGCAGCACTGGCTGCCACGGTATCCCCCATGTCGAAACGCTGGGTGATGAGCTGCATACGCTCGGGCTCGATCATCGACTGGCGCGTCTGAGCGATGGTCTGATCGATCTGTTGCAGCCGAATGACATCACGCAGGCCGTCGTTGTTCAGGCCCTCCAGGCGCTCACCCGCCACGTTCAAACCGTATAGCCCCAATCCACCGCTGGCGATCAGCAGGAGAGCCGCAATGCACACCATTCCTATCAGCTTGGCGCGAATGGTATCCAGACGCATACGTCTGACTCTGGCAACGAGCCCACGCTGGCGAACACGCCCTTTATCCAGATACAGGCGCTTGTTGCGCCCTTCACGAATGTCGCTGTAGTGCTGCTCCGCTTGTTGAATGGCTTCACGCGTTGCCTGCACACGCACCGAGGTGTAGCCCACCACCTGATCGTTTTCCACGATCGGCGTAACGCTGGCATCTACCCAGTAATGGTCGCCACTCTTGCACCGGTTCTTGACCAGCCCCCGCCAGGTATCGCCACGCTTCAGGGTACTCCACAGGTTTCCGAAGGCGGCGGCGGGCATATCAGGGTGGCGGATCAGGTTGTGAGGCGCGCCCATCAGTTCATCATGACGGTAGCCACTAATCTCGATAAAGGCCGGATTAGCGTAGGTAATACGCCCCTTGAGATCGGTGCGAGAAACGAGGAAGTCGTCCTGGCTCAACTCGACTTCGCGCTGAGTGACTGGCTGGTTGTTACGCATCTTACTGCCTTATTGTTAATTTTAGGCGCTTGGCGCTGGTTCAGGGCATTGGCTGTGCAGAAACTGGTTGTGCTTAAAACGCTTCCCACTCTTCCTGGGACGCCTTCCTTGTCAGTGCTGGGGCGGCCAACGCAGAGGCAGAAGGACGCTTCATCGGCTGAGACAGCACAGGCGCGGTAGATGGGGGAGCTGCCCCTTCCGCCACACGAAAGCGCTCCACCGCTTCACGTAACCTTGCTGCTTCGCTTTCCAGCTCGTTGGCGCTGCGTGCCGCTTGCTGCACCAGCTGAGCGTTCTGCTGAACGACTTGATCCATCTGGGCAACCGCCTGGTTCACTTGCCCGATGCCGTTGCTTTGCTCTTCAGAAGCTGCCGCAATCTCATCCATGATGTCACTGACCCGCTGTACCGCGGTGACCAGATCCTGCATGGTCTGGCCCGCCTGATTGACGCGCTGGGTGCCCGTATCCACTTTACCCAATGACGTATCGATCAGTGTGCGAATCTCTTTGGCTGCGTTGGCACTGCGGCTGGCCAGGCTGCGCACCTCCTGGGCCACGACGGCAAACCCCTTGCCATGTTCACCTGCCCGCGCGGCTTCTACCGAGGCATTGAGCGCGAGAATATTGGTCTGAAAAGCGATGTTATCGATCACCGTAATGATGTCCGCCACCTGGTGCGAGCTGGCGCTGATATCCTGCATGGTCTCGACGATTTGCCCCACTTCTTCCCCGCTACGCCGCGCGGTCAGGGTCGCATCGCCCGCCAGTTGACTCGCCTGGCGGGCATTGTCGGCATTATGGCTGACGGTGGAGGCGAGCTGCTCCATGCTGGAAGCCGTCTCCTCAAGGGAAGAGGCTTGCTGCTCGGTACGCGAGGAGAGGTCATTATTACCATTGGCAATGTGCTGGGAGCGCTCGAAGATGGTGGTTCCACTACGCCGAACGACCCCCACCGTTTCCGAAAGCGCTGCCTGCATGTGCGCCATGGCGCTGTAGAGCTTGCCGATTTCACTCTTGCCTGGCGAGGTGATCTGCTGATTCAAATCGCCCTGAGCCATGCGTTCGAAGTAGCCCACCAGGCGATCCAGTGGACGCAAAACGTTGACCGTGACGCCCCACAATACGATGACAACAGTGGCAATCGTCATTAACACGATGGCAATGAGCGCCCAGCGGATACGCTCGGCAAAGGCCGTAAATGCCTGCTGCTGCGCCTGGGCGTCCGCCGTTGCCTGAACCAGCGTAGCGCCATGATGAAGCGCGTAAAGGCCAATACCACAGGCCAGCACGACCAGCAGTGAAAAGGTGGCCAACACCAACCCCCAACTAAGACGCACCGTCATATTACTCATCAGTTGACGCACTAGCTGTGTCACACGCATTACTCCAAACGCCACCATACCGGCGAGTGCTGTCCCTGGCGCCAAGGCGGGTTAGCTGGAACAAAACGGGCACGCTCCCTGTGCCCATCTCGAGTATTAGTGATGGCTCGTACTGTCCACCAACGCCATCTCTTCACTGGTCAGCAGTTTGTCGATATCTACCAGCACCAACATCCGGTCATCCAAACTGCCCAAGCCGCTCAGGAAGTCGGAGGAGAGCGTCACCCCAAACTCAGGTGCAGGTTTGATCTGGTCAGGCACGAGCGTCATCACATCCGAAACACCATCGACCACGATACCAACAATGCGATCGGCAACATTGACCACGATCACAACTGTTTGACCACCGTACTCCACATTCTCGAGATGGAACTTGATGCGCAGGTCGACGATGGGCACGATGACCCCGCGAAGGTTCGTAACTCCCTTGATAAAATCGGGTGCGTTCGCAATACGGGTCACGTTTTCATAGCCCCGAATTTCCTGAACCTTCAGGATATCGATGGCGTACTCTTCATCCCCGAGTGAAAACACCAGGAATTCGCGGTTTTCTGCTTCAGCAGCGGCTAACACTGCTACGTTGGATGAATGACTCATGACGGCTCAGCCTCTTTGTAATAAGAGAGATGGGGTTGATTAGCGGTTTTACCTGCTTCTTTTTTCGCCCGGCTCAAGCGATGCAAGCCGGTAATGTCGAGAATCAACGCAACGCTACCGTCCCCCAGGATGGTAGCGGCCGATACGCCCGGCACCTTGCGGTAATTGTCTTCCAGATTCTTGACGACGACCTGCTGCTGGCCGATCAGCTCATCGACCAACATGGCATAGCGACGTCCTTCTCCCTGCACGATGACGGCAATGCTTTGGGTGGGGTCAGTGATGGCATTTTCGACATCCAGTACTTCATGAATGGCGATGACCGGCAGATACTCGTCGCGCACCTTGAGTACCACGTCATCCCCTGCCATGGCGTACATGTCCCCTTTGGCGGGCTGTAGCGACTCCAACACGGTGGATAGCGGCAGAATGAACGTCTCATTGCCTACCTTGATGGACATGCCGTCCAGAATGGCCAGGGTCAGCGGCAACACGATGCGTGTATTGGTGCCTTCGCCTTTTTTCGACTGGATTTCGACACGTCCACCCATGCCCTGGATGTTACGTTTGACCACATCCATGCCAACGCCACGACCAGAGACATCGGTCACCTCCTTGGCAGTGGAGAAGCCGGGCGCAAAAATGAGCTGGAACACCTCTTCATCGGACATCGTATCCGACACGTTGAGGCCATTTTCACGCGCCTTGGCCAACAGCCGATCACGGTCCATGCCTGCACCGTCATCACGCACTTCGATCAGAATGTTCCCGCCCTGGTGGCGCGCCGAAAGCACCAGCTTGCCCACACGCGGTTTGCCCAGCGATTCACGCACATCCGGCATTTCCACACCGTGATCCAGGCTATTACGCACCAGGTGTGTCAGCGGGTCGGTGATGCGTTCTACCAGGCTCTTGTCCAGCTCGGTGGACTTGCCTTCGGTGATCAGCTCGATCTCTTTGCCCAGCTTGCTGGCCGTATCACGCACAACCCTTGGGAAGCGGCTGAATACGAACTCCATGGGAATCATGCGGATCGACATGACGGCTTCCTGGAGGTCACGGGCATTACGCTGCAGCAGGCTCATGCCGTTCTGCAAGGAACTGTTGCTGACCGATTGACCTTCCAGGTCACTCACCGTCTGATCCAGCATCGACTGAGTAATGATCAGCTCGCCGACAAGGTTGATGATCTGATCCACCTTATCGACCGATACACGGATCGACGAGCTTTCGGCAGCCGTCTTTTTGGGCGCCTGATCGGCAGGTTTCTTGGTCGCTGCCTTGGCAGCCGCTGGCTTGGCGGGCGCAGGCGCCTTGGTGACGGTAGCGCTGTCCTGCTGAGCGGGCTCGGCCACAGGTGCTGGCGGTTCACCGGCAGCCGCAGGAGCACTGGCAGCCAATGCCGTGATGTCGATCTGATCCGACTCGATGATAAAGCACATCACGGCCTCGATGTCGTCGGCGCTGACGCCTCCCGACAGGATGACTTCGTAGCGCTTTTCATCACCCGACTGGGACTCTACGTCACCCAGCTGCTCCAACTCTTCTACCAGCAGCAGGCGGTCTTTCTCACCGACATTGAGAAGGGCCACCTTGAGGCGATGCTCGCCTGCCGGGCTCTCCTCTTCACTATCCCCTGCACTACTGTCGACAGAAGGAGTCGCCTCTTTGGCAAACGCTTCTTCTGCCTTGGGAGCGGCTGGCGCATCCAGCGTTTTGCCAATTTCTTCCAGCGCAATTTGCTGCAGTGTCTCGCAGATGCGCTCATAAGCTTCCTGGTTCGGCTCTTCCTCATTGCGATAGGCATTGAGTTGCTCATGCATGATGTCTTTAGCCTCCAGAAAGGTATCAACGAGGTCTGCGCGCAGCGCAAGCTCGCCCTTGCGCGCGTGATCCAGCAGGTTTTCAAAAATATGCGTGGTTTTTTGCAGCACGCTGAAACCAAAGGTACCTGCACCTCCTTTGATGGAGTGCGCCGCGCGGAAAATAGCGTTCAGCTGCTCGCCATCCGGATTATCGACATCCAGTTCCAACAAGTGCTGCTCCATATCCGCCAGCAGCTCCTCGGCTTCTTCAAAGAAGGTGTCAAAAAAATCCGCTATGTCCATGCACCGCTCCACTTGAACGTCATCATTATGTGGCAAGCCAGGCTCATGGGCTGTCGCTGGCTTGCGGTATGTTTTGTTGCAAAAGATCTTCCGGCACACTCTCGGTCGAAAACGGCATGCTAGGCGCTAAAACACCCGGGTTACGTATCGCCTCGGCGATTTCCGGCAGCAGCACCACAAGTTCGATACGTCGATTGATGGGATCCGTCGGCGTAGTGTCCGCGAGCAGCACTCGGTCTGCAAAGCCCGATACGCGCAGCAGTTGATCTGGATCAAGCCCTCCCGCCACCAACTCACGGCGTGATGCATTGGCGCGGTCATTGGAGAGCTCCCAGTTACTGTAACCACGGTATCCGCCTGCATACGGAACGCTGTCCGTGTGCCCGCTGATACTCAAGTCATTCGGCAAATCATTGAGTAGCGGCGCCATGGTGCGTAACAAACTACGCATGTAAGGGGCTACCTGATCGCTACCCAGCTCGAACATTGGCCGCTGCGCGGTATCCAGCAACTGGATACGTAGGCCTTCACGCGTCAGATCGAAACGCATCTGGTTACGATACTCACGCAGATCGGGATCACGCTCGATTGCCCGCTCTATACGCGTTTGCAAATCTTCAAAGAAACGACGCTCTTGCGCACTGGGCCGCGTTTGCTGCAAGACGTCGATCCGTGCACGCTCGCCATCACTATGGGTGGGGTCCGGCCCGCCGCCCGGGATAACACGGGTGCTCCCCGAACGATCACCACCGGTAATCGCCGTGACCAGCGGCGTACTGAAATACTCGGCAACGCCTCTGCGCGTCTCTTCACTGGATACACTAAGAATCCACATGACGAGGAACAGCGCCATCAACGCCGTCATGAAATCTGCCAGTGCGATTTTCCATGCCCCTCCATGGTGGGCATGGACCACCTTTTTGCGCCGGATGACGATCGGGCGCTTATCCCCCCCCTTACTCATGCATTACCGCCCTTTTTGGCATCGCGCACGTACTCCTCCAGTTCAGAGAAGCTGGGGCGCTCGGTGCTGTGCAACGCCTTGCGCCCAAACTCGACCGCCAACTGTGGAGCATAGCCGTGCAAGCTGGCCAACAGCGTCACGCGAATGCACTGAAGCATTTTTTCAGCTTCCTTGGCCTGGCGATCGGCATAACTGGCAATCGGACTGATGAAGCCATAGCCCATCAAAATACCGAGGAAGGTGCCCACCAACGCCATGGCGATCATTTGCCCCATCTGTTCTGCCGTAGCGTCCGCATAGGTCAACGCCTTGATAACCCCCATGACGGCTGCCACGATACCAAAAGCAGGCATGGCATCTCCCACTTTGGCAATCGCATCAATAGGGATGTGCGCCTCTTGCTCGAAGACTTCGATTTCGTGGAGCATCAGCTCATCGATTTCCATGGGCTCCATGCCGCCGCTGACCATCAAGCGCAGGTAATCCGTCAGGAAATCCATGATATGAGAGTCGGCCAGTACGTCAGGATGCTCTTGAAATAGCGGGCTCTCCTTGGGATTGTCTATATCGCGCTCGATCCCCAGCATGCCCTCTCGACGCACCTTGGACAGAATCTTGTACTGCAGAGCCATGAGTTCCATGTACAAGGCCTTGTTGTACTTCTTGGTACGCTTGAGCCTTGGCAAAATCTTGAACGTGGCCTTGATCGCCTTACCGTTGTTGGCCGCCAGGAACGCCCCCACGCCAGCGCCTCCAATGATCAGTAGCTCCAGGGGCTGATAGAGAGGCCCCAGGCTACCGCCGGCCATCACATAGCCACCAAAGACGCAGAACAAGACAACGACATAACCCAGGAGAATCAGCACAAGCAGTGTCCTTGCGATATGAGTGGTTTATCAACAGAGCCGTACTCGACACCCAACCAAAAGATGCAGGCAGCCCTATCTACAATGCAGCTTAGGTCTATCATACTCAGGTGACAGCACGATTTAATGAGAAAGTATCAACGACTTTTACCGCTATCTATGCGTTAAAACGCAGTTTATTGCTTTTGTTCACGGCCGCCAGAGGTGTGACAATTTTATACGTTCAACGCCCTGATTTGCGTGTTTTGCCGGCCCGCGAGGGGGGCTGGCAAATACCACACACGTAGTCATGAACGGGACTATGGGCATGTGCCACGAAGCGGCCCTCACAACGAGTGCAAGTGGTCAATTGCAGCAGGTCGCTTTCGAAAAAACGCACCAGCGTCCACGCTCTCG
This sequence comes from Halomonas sp. 141, assembly GCF_002810305.1. NCBI lineage: Bacteria > Pseudomonadati > Pseudomonadota > Gammaproteobacteria > Oceanospirillales > Halomonadaceae > Halomonas > Halomonas sp. 141. The sequence continues at coordinate 19,841 of NZ_PINZ01000004.1, read as the reverse complement.
TTAGACCCAACACCGACTCTGCACCCTCGAGCGATACCTGCTCTTCATATAACCGGTACGCTTTGACGAAAGCGTCGATACGTTCACACTCCGTACCTTCGAGCAAGCCAAGATAAATATTATAAAACAGTGATGAGTGCACATTCGGCAGCCAAGTGACGAACCAGTCTGCCGAAAAAGGCAACATGCCTTTGGGTGGCGACATGCCACGCACTTCCTTATAGAGCTTGATCAAACGGGTACGACTCAACTCCGTTTCCGTCTCCAGCACTTGTAGACGAGCACCCAGCTCGATCAGCTCAATGGCCAGCTGCACCTGATGCATTTCATCCACAAGGCTCTTTTGACTCACTTCGACTCTCCTGACGATAGTGAGGAAAAAGGCTCACAGGCAGATAGCAGTGAAGCATGCAATCCTGCCAACCCCTGATCTCGCGGGTTGTCCAGAACCTGACACAGCCGCTCGCCGCTGGCATGACTGAAGCGACAGACCAACTGGTTGCTGCGGGCCAGCTTGGTGAGTTGCCAGGCATTCAGTGAGACCAACAGATCTGCCAGCTCACCGTCAATTTTGAGACGAAACATGGCCGCCTCCCGATCTTCGCTCAACAGGCGCTGAGCAAGCAGAAGGTAAGCGAGGTTTATCTCTTGTATTTCATCAAGAAAGCTTGTTTGACTCATAGTGTCCCATCGAACGACCCAGGCGCATCGTTATGACCGTTATAGTGGCGCCATTGATGACTTTTTTCTTTACCTCGCATCATGGTTGCATACAACGACTGCATTGGCTACTTGCGCCTTTCACGCTGACTCAGCTCGCCGTCTGATAATTCGAACACCCACACCAGTAGCTCCGCCACCACTTGATACAGGCTGGCAGGGATCTCAGTATCCAACTCCAACTGCATCAGCAAGGCAACGAGTTCAGGCGCATCGTGGACGTAGATACCCTGCCGCTGGGCTTCTGCCATGATTCTGTCAGCCAAATCACCGTACCCTTTTGCCACTACGCGCGGCGCCTGCTCCCCCTCCTTGTAGGCCAGCGCAACGGCTTGGCGCCGACGCTCACCGGGCAACATCGGAAGGCTCCTCAGGTGGAATATAGCGAGCGTTGACCTGCACTTTGGCAAAATCCAGCGCTTTCAAACGCTGCTCCAAGCGATCAAGCCCGCTATTGAGCCGCTCATACGTTTCCAGGCTACCAGCGGTCAAATCAATGCTCAGCACCTGTTTATGCAGCCAAAGCGCAACACTAAAGACCCCCAACTCCGGCACATCGAGCTGTATTTCTGAGCGCCACTCAGACGGAGCGTCATCGGCGGGCTGCTTTTCATCATGCGTGTCACGCCCAGGCAGGTTAACGACGAGGGCCATGAAGATACCGGCCCATACGTCACCCTCCCAACGTAGTGTCGGGGTGACCAGCATTTCCAGCTGTTGACGCACCACTCCCTGCAAGCTGTCATGCACCACTTCTCTCACACTCCGAGAAGCCATTTCCTGCTCCGTAACCACCGTGGCTGGCTGAGCGCTGGTTGCTTCTCGGCGTTCGACCACAAAGAGGGGGTCAGGCTGGGTGGTCGGGACGGCAGGCGTCGAGGGCACCGCCATGGCAGAAGAAGCGACGGGGAGAGGCAGCGGCCGGTCTAACAGAGCAGCGGTTCCCTTGAGGGGGACCAGAGGATATTCGGGCAGGATCGCCAAGGGCCTGCCTTGGGACGAGGGTACACCCAAGGGCGTACCCTGCGTCGCCAAGGGCGCCATACCTGGCAGGGGCAGAGCCGTAGGGCGCGGCCCCGGCTGCATCTGTGGCTCACGCAACAGTTGCTGAAGGGACATCTCACCCTGAAACCAGCGCTTGAGGTGTGATTCGTAAAATAACCCGCTGTCACGGATACTACCTTCCAGACGACTCGCCAACAGCGTGGTCGACGGCGACTCCTGAGGTGATAACAAGGGGGCTGTCGGCCTGATGGCGGCAGGAGGCGCAGGAAAGCGCAATAACACATCGGCAATCGTACGTGCCGCAGGACTGAAGTGCGTTTGCGTTGAGCTGGGCGTTGCGTTTTGCGTCGGCTCCCCGGCGGGAGGCTGCCGCAGCCCGTCCACAGCCCCCGGCAAGCGCCGCAGATCCCCCAGAACCGGGGGTAAAGGCCGTCCATCCAGACTAGCATCGCCCTGCAAGGCTCTTGGCCCTTCGCCTGGCGACACTGGTTGAACCGGCGAATTCAAGGCACGCTGAGAGGACGCCTCAGCTTGCCGACCCAGCACCTGATGTAACAGTGTATCGATGAGCGGCGTAATGCCGCTCACGAGACACCCTCATCCTTTTCGGCATCCACAGGGAAAGCACTGTTCCCCTGCTGAGGGGCATAAGCGCGATGCAAATCTCGCTGCCGCTGCGTCACACTGATTAATTTACCGAGTTCATCTCGTCTGGCAACCAGGCGACGGCGAATGTCTACATCATGCTCCAGGATCTGCTCAAGCAACTCCGCTTTGCGCCGCTTGCTGTCATCATCCAACCGAACCATGCTGTCCAATTCACGCAACTTTTCCACCAGCATTACGTAGTTGCTACGCTGCTCGATCAGCTCTGCCCATTGTTCTTTATCTGCAAGCTCATGCATATAGCGCACACTCGCCAGCAGCCTTGCATAGGCATCAATGAGCGCTTGCCTGGAGTTGTCATGAGCCGTTTCGGAAGCTGTCATATTGCCTCACGCACTTTGCCGTTGACCAATTTCACGCCATGCAGAGGCAATGTCCTCGAGCAGCTGCTCCGCCTGACTTAGGCTCTCTTCATCGTTACGCAGATTCGCAGCTAACAGCAAACGGGCAATATAGTCATACAGCGATGCCAATTGCTCAGCAATTTCGCCACCTTTTTCCTGGTCCAGCGCGGCGGCCAGGCCATTATTGACGATATCCAGCGCCTTGGAGATGGATTTACCTTTCTCCACCGTGTTGCCCGCCTGCATGTGAATGCGGGCTGCACGAATCGCCGCCTGTGCGCCATCGAAAAGCATGACGATCAGCTGGTGTGGGTCCGCCGACATGACACCACTTTCCACGCCGACCCGGGCATAAGCGCCTGCTCCACGACCGTAGGCTGCACCGCTGCGAGTATAGGTCATCAGAGGGCCCTCCTTGTAAAAGCAGCAGCCGACAAAGGGCGATACGCTGCTGGATAATTGAGACTTGGCATAATTGCTCGCTAACTGACATATCGGCGCCCTGTCAGCAGACTTTAATGAGTACCGACACTATTTCATTGACGACAGGTGACTTTCCAAAGGTGCGGTACGGGCTCAAGTAGAGACAGCAACTTCTCGCATCGGCTTACCAAGCCGCTCACGCACATCACCCCGCACGCTTCCAAGCAAGTTTTCACGCATGGGTGGCTCCGCCTGCTGGGTCAACGCCACTTCAAAAGGTGCGCCTGCGTCATCCAGGCGAACAATCCATCCCAGCTGTTCGCTGGAAAACAGCACGAGCGAGCCAATGGGTAACGTTTTGAAGCGCTCGATGTAGCGCTTGATCCATCGCACATCAAACTGATGAGGATGATTCAACAGGTGTCGATAGATCTGCTGGGCAGTTCGCGCCGGTCGGTCCGGCCGATCCCGCCTCATCGCTTCCACTACATCCACCACGGCACTCGCTTTAGCCAGCTCAGTGATATCGCTCCCGGTCAGCCCATCAGGATAGCCACTACCATCGAGGCGCTCGTTAATGCCACCAATGACCGCCTGCGCCACCGTGGCAGATAACCACTGGCAAGTCTTCAATCGAGCCATTAGCAGCGACACATGCTCACTCAACATGTGGCGATGACAGGGCTCGAAATTGGGCGCCTTGAAGACCACCTGAGGTATCAGCGCTTTCCCCAGATCATGCACCAGACCACTGGCAACGATTGCCTTGCGCACATCACGCGGCACATTTTCGCCCACCAGATCCAGCAGATGAACCGCTACGGCAATACCATGCCGCACCAACAGTGGCTCCATGGACAAGCAGCGCGACGCGAACAGCAGCGCCTCGCGATCCTCTTCATGAAGCTGCAGAATACGGTCGGCATTGCGCGATAGCTGTCGTGAGTCAACATCATGGCCTTGTGTCAGCATCAGCAACTGAGCATCCAGATAGGCTGCCACTTTAACCACACGCCTTGCCATTGGCGTCGCGTAACGACGAATGTCACGCCGCCCCACCTGCTCACCGTTTGGCACACGCTTACCAGGCTGTGCGAACAGCGGAGAGGGCTGACGCTCCTCCTGGGCTTCCTTCTTGTAGCGAGCAGCCTCCCGCTCGATTTCGCATACGAAGTACCAGATCTGCCGCTCTTGCTCGGAGGTGCAGCCTGCAAAACGAAAGCCAACGCGTAACAGGTGACGCTCTGGATCCATTTTTTGATGGCGAGCGATAGCATGCACTTCGAACTGAGTACCGTCTGGAAATGCCAACACCAGACGCATGGGCTCCGATGACTCGGCTAGCACGCCGCTCGCTGTCAACGGCAGTTCAAGCTGACACCCATCCTGAGAGAGGTCTCGCAACTCGCCTGGCGCTCCTTCTTCGCCTGCGCCATAAACGGTCGCGGAGACCACCATGCCCATACGCAGCTCAGCGCGATATGACTCACGCCGCTGAAGCACATCTACGGAGTCCGGATATTCACTGCAGCATAAAAAACGCCCACCAGAACGGCGCGTTTCGGTGAGGGCAAGCAGCGGTGTACGCAACACCTTGCCTTGAGATTGCCCCCGCAGAAAGAAACGCTCGCCTTGCTCCAAGCGATACAGCAAATAGTCAACGGAAGACAAGTCCATTACCAGCGTCTCACCCTCGTGCTGCTCCATTAATACAATGGGCTCTGGACGCGCCTCCGGGGTATCAAGGCAAAGCGACACCCCACCACCCTCTATCATGGTATTCAGCAGAGAACTGATGGCGGATGGATTTGAAATACGTTCATACTCATCTTGCTGGACTGCCATGCGTGCCTCGCTTTCACAGCCGCGGTGGTCATGTGAACCCACCCTTGATATAAGGGAACCGAGCATAGCAGAAGCCCCAATGGCTCCGCATGCCGATTACTGCCTATCAGGCTTTTCTTTTTGTCTATACTGAAAAAGATAAAGTTTGTGAACATCTCGCCGATAACTCTGTTGGAGCCTATCCAACACCTGCATCGGCCTCTAAGTTTACGTTACCCAGCCTTGAATGGCTTAGCAAAGAGGAACGTTGTTTATGGGCCCACTGCCAATCGACCTAGCGGTCGCCACGTCAAGTATTCCCGGCTCACAGGAGCGACCAATACGCACGCCTCCCGAGCTGACCGCCCCCACCCAGGAGGAACATCAGTCGTTGGCATTGAGCACGACAAGGGAAGAACTCCTGGAACCGATACAGCGTATCAATGAAGCCATGAGGGCACGCGGACTCGAGTTCGATATCAGCGAGGACTCCTCACGCATCATTACCCGCGTCATCGACAGCGAAACCGGCGATGTCATTCGCCAAATTCCTGCCGAGGAGGTCATTACGATGGCAGAGCGACTGGGAGAGCTACAGGGCAACCTGATTTCCTTGAACGTATGACGTTGCCAGCGCTCTTTTGCGCTGGCAACGTCATAACACAGTGAACCTCACGATAGCTACAGGACAAAACACTAAAAAATAGCGCATCCTACGGATGGCGCTTTCTAGCGTTGCGGCACCACAGCATCACGCTCTGTACGTCACCTTACACCTGCATATTCATGACGTCTCGGTAAGCAGTCACCAACCGGTTACGCACCTGCATACCCATCTGGAAGGCCACGCTGGCTTTTTGCATATCCACCATGACATCGTTGAGCTCAATATTCGGCTCTCCCGCCTGAAAGGCCATCGCCTTGGCATTGGCTGACTGCTGTAAACGATTGATTCTCTGGATAGACGCCTGTAGTTCACTGCCGAATCCAGCTTGCCCCACGACCGTCGAGACCTGCTCACCACGAACGGGCTGAGCAGCCTGCGCTGCCAAGCTATGCATTTGCTGAAGGGCAGACTGTAGGGAGGGCGAACTCATACCAACTCCTCATATCGCGACGTTTAATGTGTTAGCAGGAGCCTACCACTGACACAGCCCATCTCATACGAACAAATGCGCGCGAAAAGCCAGGCTTTTCGTTCATTTATGGTGGACACACCTCATCATAATGGCGTTCATCATAATTCCGCCCTGTTTTTTGGTGGATCACCGCGATTGACGGAAAGAGCCTATGCCTTCTTTGGTGATGCGCCTGGGCCGACACCCGTTTTGCCAACCCTGCTGGAGGGATGCATGAGCGAAACCGGTGCTACGGCAGGCCGTCCAAACAGTACGACAGCAAACGCTTCGCAAAGCGGGGTGTCTTCTAGCGAATCCGCATCCCCATCAGCCCTCGAACGCGCAATGAAGCAACTGCGAGGCAATCCGCTGGTGGTTGTCTTGATCGCTTCAGCAGCTTCCATCGCGGTGGTGGCTGCGCTTTTCATGTGGGCCAGCAGCCCAGAGTACCGTGTACTCTACAGCAACCTGAACGAAGCGGACGGTGGGCGCATCATTGCCGAATTGGACAGCCGCGGCGTGCCTTACCAGTTCGGTCAAGGCGGTCAGGCCCTACTGGTGCCAAGCGCTCAAGTACACACGTTAAGACTCCAGCTTGCCGAGCAAGGGCTTCCCAGAGGCGGCAACCTTGGGCTGGAACTGATGGACAACCAGGCTTTCGGGATCAGTCAGTTCGCCGAACAGGTCAATTTTCAACGCGGTCTGGAAGGCGAGCTGGCACGCTCGATTGAATCTCTGGGCCCCGTGGAGCGCGTGCGCGTTCACATATCCATGGCCAAGCCATCTGTCTTCATACGTGACCGAGAGCCCGCCAAGGCGTCCGTCGTCTTGACACTGCTGCCCGGGCGCGTTCTTGGAGAGGGACAGGTCAGCGCCATTGTCCACATGGTCTCCAGTAGCGTTCCGGAGCTTTCTACCGAACACGTGACTGTTGTGGATCAAAATGGGCGCCTGCTGACCGCCAACTCACAACAAGGCAATGACCTGGACGGCACCCAGCTTGCTTACATTACGGAAGTCGAGCGCTCTTATCAGCAGCGCATCGAAAACATTCTGCTGCCGATAGTAGGTCGCGACAACGTCCGCGCGCAGGTCGCTGCACAAATCGATTTTTCGCGCCGCGAAGAGACATCGGAACGCTATCGCCCCAACCAGACACCCAACGAGTCAGCCGTACGTAGCCGCCAGTTAAGTCTGTCGTACGATGGCGATGATCCATTGGCATCCGGCATTCCCGGCGCGCTGAGCAATACGCCGCCAGGCGTTGCCCCCTCCCCGATTAATCAACCCGATGATGGCGCAGAAGACACGGCTACTGAGGCAGGCGCCTTACGCAACTTGCGCCAGGAAGATGTCGTCAATTACGAAGTTGATCGCAGTATTGAGCACATTCAGCATCGACTGGGTCAGATAGAGCGTCTGACGGCAGCAGTAGTCGTTAACTTCCGTACGGTCACCAATGAAGAGGGAGAGACCGAGCAAGTCGCTCTCAGTGCTGAAGAAGTGGCACAGCTGGAGCGCCTGGTTCAGCAAGCCATGGGGTTCTCTGGCCAACGCGGAGACCAGGTCGAAATCGTCAATACGCCGTTTGCTAGCGATGAAGACCCGCGCACCGAAACCGTCTGGTGGCAGCAGCCAGACACATTGGCCATGGCAGCCAATTTGGGTCGCTACTTGCTGGTGGCGCTGGTGGCTTTCCTGCTTTACTGGTTGATTCTTCGCCCGCTGATCAAACGCTACACACAGCCGCCTTTGGTGGCCACAGCGACGCCCGGTGGTATTTTGAACACCAGTGTCGGCAGTGACGATGACAGTGATGCTGATGAAAGAGACGGTGATGTCAATGACGGGGACACCTACAGCGGCAAGCCCAAACGTCGACGCAAGACATCACTGTATGAACACAATCTCAATGATCTGCGCGAAATGGCCCAGGAAGACCCACGCATGGTGGCCATGATTATCCGCAGCTGGATGAATGCCAATGACTAGCATCACGGAGATGAGCGGAGCACGTAAAAGCGCCATTCTATTGCTGGCCCTGGACGAAGACAGCGCCGCCGAGGTATTCAAGTTTCTCAGCGCCGGCGAGGTGCAGGAGATCAGCACCGAGATGGCACGACTGCATCAAGTGTCGCATGAAGATATGAAGGCCGTGCTGGAGGCGTTCCATCGGGAAACCGAAGAGTTTGTCGCACTGAACCTCAACTCCAGCGAGCATATCCGCTCCGTCCTAACCAAGGCATTGGGCAGCGAGCGCGCCACCAGTCTAATCGAGGACATTCTCGAATCTACGGGCAACAACTCTGGTATCGATGCGCTCAACCTCATGGAAGCTTCCATGGTGTCCGAGCTGATTCGTGACGAGCACCCCCAGATCATCGCGACCATTCTGGTGCATCTGGATCGTCACCAGGCGGCTGACATTCTCGAACTGTTCGAAGAGAAGCTACGCAACGATGTCGTACTGCGTATTGCCACCTTTAGCGGTGTTCAACCGGCAGCCCTGCAGGAGCTGACCGAAGTGCTCACCAGCATGCTGGACGGCCAGAACCTCAAGCGCAGCAAGATGGGCGGCGTGAGAACCGCTGCCGAGATTCTCAACCTGATGAACTCGTCCCAGGAAGAAGTCGCCATCGAGACGGTGCGCTCTCACAGCGAAGATCTGGCCCAAAAGATCATCGACGAAATGTTCCTGTTCGAAAACTTGCTCGACCTGGACAATCGTGCCATTCAGATGGTGCTTCAGGAAGTGGAAACCAACTCACTGGTGGTGGCACTCAAGGGAGCCCAGGACGCACTGGTGGACAAGTTCCTGCGCAACATGTCGCAGCGTGCTGCCGATCTGGTACGCGAAGACATGGAAGCCCGCGGTCCCATCCGGGTGTCGCAAGTGGAAACCGAGCAAAAAGCCATTTTGCAGATCGTGCGGCGCTTGGCCGACTCAGGCGAAATTGTGCTAGCCGGTGGAGATGATGAGTATGTCTAATACTCACTCACCTGAGTTCGACCGCCACGGCCAGTGGCGCCGCTGGCAAATGGAGGAGCTGCTCGCCTCACAAGCGCCGGATAATGACTGCGGACAAGGCCCAACGGCACACCAACGCAAGGTCGAAGCGGCTAAACGAGCCGCTGCAGAAGCACGCGCCCGTGAAGAGCAGGAGCGTCAAAGAATTTATGAGCAGATTCGCGAGGCGGCCGAAGAAGAGGGGTACCAGGCCGGCCTGTCACGCGGCCATGAAGAAGGGCTGGCCAAGGGCCTTGAGGAGGGCCGTGCACAAGCGACCGAGGAGCTCAATGCACAGTTGCAAAAAGCGTTAGCGCCACTGGCATCCTTGGCAAAGCAGTTTTCCGAGGCACTCGAGCGCTTGGACGACACCATCGCCCATGATCTTGCCGAGCTGGCGCTAGCGACTGGCAAGCAGCTGGCTGGTGATGCGCTTGATAAACACCCTGACCACATCCTGCAGATCGTGCGTGAGCTTCTACACACTGAGCCGCCTCTGGTGGGCAAACAGCGCCTTTGGCTGAACCCGACAGACCACACCCTCGTTGAAAAACACCTGGGGAGTGAGCTAGAGGCTGCTCAGTGGGTACTCCAGCCTGATGATCAACTCTCCCGTGGAGGCTGCCGAGTCACCAGCGCTCAAGGGGAGCTGGACGCAACCTTTGAAAGTCGCTGGCAAAGCGTCCAGACACAGCTGCGCAAGCGCCATAGCGCTCCTTCCGCAGGTTGATACGATGAACACGCTCTCCTGCCCGCATCAGCACCGCTGGCGCAAAGCCCTTCAGCGCACCACTCAGCGCATCAGCCGCCTGCCTCACTACCGCACCAGCGGTAGGGTCGTCAGGGCCACGGGCATGGTCATAGAAGTCGTCGGGTTACGCGTCGCCGTAGGGAGCGCCTGCCACATTGAATTACCCGGCGCCGATGGTCGCTTGAACGACAGCGATAAATTTGCCGAAGCGGAAGTCGTTGGCTTTTCAGGCGAAAAGCTTTTCCTGATGCCACTTGAAGAGATTTCCGGCTTGATGCCCGGTGCTCGTGTCACACCGCTGGTCGATGGCAACGGGCATAGCGCGCGCCGCTTTCCAATGGGCGACGAACTGCTTGGGCGGGTACTCGATGGCAACGGCATGCCCCTCGATGACCGAGAAAACCTCGAGGAAGCGCCACGCACGACGCTCAGCTCGAGGCCCTTGAACCCGCTGTCTCGAGCGCCCATCGAAGCACAAATCGATGTCGGCATTCGTGCCATCAATGCGCTATTGAGTGTGGGTAGAGGGCAGCGGATGGGCCTGTTTGCGGGCTCCGGGGTGGGCAAATCCGTCCTGCTGGGCATGATGGCACGCTATACCGAAGCGGACGTGATCGTGGTCGGCCTGATTGGTGAGCGTGGCCGCGAAGTACAGGACTTCATTGACAACATACTGGGCCCGGAAGGTCGTCGACGTGCCGTCGTGGTCGCCGCACCTGCGGACACCTCGCCGTTGCAGCGCCTGCAAGGGGCAGCCTACGCCACGCGCATTGCGGAGAGCTTTCGCGACTCAGGGCGCAATGTCCTGCTGATCATGGATTCGCTTACCCGCTACGCCATGGCCCAACGCGAGATTGCGCTGGCCATTGGTGAGCCTCCTGCCACCAAGGGGTATCCACCTTCCGTATTTGCCAAGTTACCGGGGCTGGTAGAGCGCGCCGGTAACGCAGAGCGCGGCGGCGGCTCTATTACTGCCTTTTACACCGTACTGACGGAAGGCGACGACCAGCAGGATCCCATTGCCGATTCTGCCCGCGCCATACTGGATGGCCATATCGTGCTGTCGCGCACCCTGGCAGAGGCGGGTCACTATCCCGCCATCGATATCGAAGCCTCGATCAGTCGCGCCATGACGGCCATCGTCACGCCCGAGCAACAGCAGGAAGCACGCACCTTCAAGCAGATCTTCTCGCGCTATCAACGCAACCGAGACCTGATCAGTGTGGGCGCCTATAGCCCAGGACACGACCCCAGACTGGACGAGGCGGTCAACCGCTTTCCAAGCCTGGAGCGCTTTTTACAACAAAACATTGATGAGTGCGCAACGCTGGCCGAGTCTCGCCAGGCGCTACGCACGGTGGTGGGAGGCTAAATGAGTAACCATCAGATCGACATGCTGACCGACCTGGCGCGTGATGCGCGGGACCAAGCGGGAAAGTTGCTAGCCCAGGAGCGCCAAACGGAACAACAAACGGAGGCGCAGCTAGCGTCACTGAGCCGTTATCGTGTGGAGTACGCCGAACGCCTGCAGCAGGCGATGAGAGAAGGTATCGACCCTGCCACCATGTATAACTATCAGCAGTTTCTGGCGTCTCTTGATGCGGCACTGAGCCGAGCACGTCAAGCCTTGGCAGCGCAACAGAAACGCGTACAGCAAAGCCAGCAGAACTGGCAGCAGGAGCAGCGTCGGCTCTCTTCTTACGATACACTGGCCTCACGACGCTTGCTGGAAGAGCATCGACGGCAGGCAAGGCATGAACAGAAAGCCAACGATGAGTTGGTCACTAACCGTATGGCTCGTCAGAGCCCTGATAAGCCGCTGTAACGTGGCGCCGGGATTTATATGAATATCGACATGCTACTTTCCGTGAGTCAGGGCCATGCTAGCACCACAGGCAGTGCTTCCAGAACCTCAGGTGACTCACCTAACAATGGTTTATTTCGCCAGACGCTGCAGCTGGCATCGCAAGGACAACATCGCCTACTTCACGCAGCGAATCCATCTGCGCAGCTCACCGCTTCATCAGATGCACTTCCTTCTGCATCTTTTTCAAGCGCCCTTGATGCACTGGGCATTCAATTGGATACAGAGGCTCTCGAGGCGCTCATGGGTTATCTCAGCAGCGCCCCTGCATCAAGTGTCTTGTCCGAAGCTGAGCGATCATCCTCCGAGTTAGTCTCATTAGATGCACCCCTGCCCTCTCAGGGCGAGCTTCAGGAAATCGCGCAGCGGCTAACATTGATGACCTCATATCAAACGGAGACTGCTACGACACCCGCTCCTCCAGTGGTTGAAGCAACTATTCGCTCGATTGCCGAACAGCTGTCACTGGAAGAGCACGAGGTTCTACCCCTGCTGCAATCACTAAACCCAGTGACTAGCCAGCTCGTTATAGCGAGTAATAGCACTGCAAATATCTACCAAACGCTGGACGCTCAAGCTAAACAGCCGCTGCTATCGCCGACAAGTGTTTATGCCAACCTGACAGGCGATACGGCTAATGCTTTAGCACGCAGCTCCTTTGACACTGCCCCCACCAATGTCATACAGAGTCTGGCAACGCCAGAGGGCGCCCAGAGTTCCGCGCCAGCAGCTCCCTCACTAATGGCGCCTAACAATGCAGTGCCCTCTGTGTCAGCATCATCGATTACACCGACCCAGGCTACCCTAAGCGCGCCCGTTTCAAGCCCTTCATGGCCATCACAGCTTGGGCAGCAACTGGTTCACATTACCCAACTTGGCGGTGAACAGCAGGTGAAAATGAATCTTCACCCTGCTGAACTCGGCCCACTCTCCATTTCTTTAAAAATGACGGAGCATGGCGCCCAGGCTCACTTTTTGACGGCCCACGCACAGGTCCGCCAAGTGCTCGAGCAAGCTATACCACAACTGCGAGAAATTCTGGCTGAACAGGGTATCGCTTTGACTGATGCTTCTGTCGGTGAACAAAATGCAAGCGGCCAAGCGTTTTCACAGCAAAACCCGGAAACAGGCACACAGCATGGGACTAGCACACAGGACGTTGCTGCGGAAGTAGAGACAAACAGCATGGTGACGACCACGCTGGACGGCCGGGTAGATTTATATGCCTGAGAAAAACGCCAGGTACATAGTAGGGAGCATGGGCTGTCGAAAGTAGCAGCCTGCTAAACCAAGAGATAGGCTATTCCAATAAGCCTGTTCGTTTCTTCATGATCACACCCGTTCGGCATAATGCCTGGTGAGTGTCATGCATGAATACCATGGGAATCACAATGGCTGAATCAAGCGGCGGATCTAAAAAACTGCTTATAGTAATGATCATGCTGGTATTGCTCTCCACCGCAGGGGCAGCAGCGGCTATCTATCTCGTTCTTGACCAGCAGGGCGGAGCCGAAGGCGAAACCCAGCAGCAGACGCTCGCGCCGACGCCACCTGTCTTTACGCGCATCGAACCTTTTACTGTCAATCTGGCCGATGACCGTTTCGGATCACGCCTGCTCTATACCGGTATTACACTACGCGTAGGCAACGAACAGAGCAAAGCCATCATTGAAGAGCACATGCCCCAGGTACGCAGCCGCCTGCTGATTCTCCTGTCGGGCAAGCAAGCGAGTGAGCTGACCTCCACCGAAGGTAAGGAAGCGCTGGCTCAGGACATTATCAGTCGTTTATCGGTTCCCCTGACTGAGAATCAGCCGCCCCTGGATCTCCGGGAAGTGCTGTTCACCGAATTCATCGTTCAATAATCCCGGGTACTGGAGCCGTTCATGTCGCAGGACGATCTACTGTCCCAGGAAGAAATCGATGCTCTCTTGAAGGGCGTCAGTGGTGATGATGAGCCGACCGCTACGTCATCACACACATCAGATGAAGCGCGCATACGCCCCTACGACCCGTCGACTCAACACCGGGTCATCAGGGAGCGTTTGCATGCACTGGACTTTATCAACGAACGATTTGCGCGCTATTTTCGTAATGGGCTGTTCAACCTGATTCGTCGCAGCTCGGATATTACCGTCGAGTCAGTGCGTTACCAAAGCTTCAGCGAATTCTCTCGCAACGTCCCGGTGCCCACAAACCTCAATATTGTATCGATGAAGCCACTGCGTGGCTCCGCACTGGTGGTCTTCCCCCCGAACCTGGTCTTCATGGTGGTAGACAACCTGTTTGGCGGTGATGGACGCTTCGTGACGAAATCAGATGGCCGCGAGTTCACCAATACCGAACAACGTATCATTCAGCGCCTGCTGAACCTCGCCATTGATGCCTATAAGGAAGCCTGGAAGGTCGTATACCCGTTGGACGTACACTTTCTGCGTTCGGAAATACAGTCCAAATTCGCGAACATTACCAACTCGCCCAACGAGATCGTCGTCAATACCAAGTTCAATATCGAAGTCGGTAATTTATCCAGCAGCTTCCAAATCTGCATGCCCTACGCCATGATCGAGCCGCTGAGAGACCTGTTGGTCAACCCGATCAATGACAGCAACCATGACAGCGACGGCACCTGGACACGACGCATGGCCAGCGAGCTTCGCCAGTCTGAAGTCGAACTCATTGCAGAGTTCGCTCAGATCCCCAGCCGCATTGCCCACGTGATGGGGTTGAAAAAAGGCGATGTATTGCCGATGGATATCCCCTCCACGATTACCGCGCGGGTCGATGGCGTACCTGTCATGGAGTGTGAGTACGGCAGCCAGCGGCAGCAGCGCGCACTGCGCGTTCTGCGCTTGATCGACCATGCTGCCATGAATAACGTATCGTCCCAGGACTTTATTAAAGGTTCAACGCGACAGAAAGCCAAGGAACCCAAAGCATGACAGACCCAAACAAACCCGATCAAAAAGTTTCTGATGACGATTGGGCGGAAGCCATGTCTGCACAAGAAGAGTCATCGTCCAGCGCCGATGCCGCCAGTGACGATGATGACCCCTGGGCTGCCGCGATGGCGGAGCAAGAGGCTGCCGAACAAACGGATGCCAGTGAAGAGCCTGAACAAGAAGCTCCCATGGCCAAGCCAGCCAGTGACGATGTCTTCCTCCCTCTGAATGGTGAACAGAGCAGTGGTGCCACCCGTGATCTGGAAATGATCATGGATATCCCTGTCAAACTCACCGTTGAGCTTGGCCGTACAAAGCTCACCATCAAGCAGCTACTGGAGCTTGCCCAGGGCTCTGTCATTGAGCTCGAGGGCCTGGCGGGTGAGCCCATGGACATTCTCATCAACGGCTACCTGATTGCCCAGGGGGAAGTCGTGGTCATCGAGGATAAGTACGGCATTCGTATTACCGAGATCATCACGCCCTCCGAGCGCATTCATAAACTCAACCGATGAGTGTCGCGACGACATCGACGCCCGTGGACGCGTTAAGCGGCGGCGATGCCCTTATCGGCATGGCCGTCCTCGGAAAGACCGCTGCTGCACTGGTTCTGGTGATTGCGATCATACTGGTGTGCACTGCCCTGCTCAAACGCTGGCAGCAGCATCGTTACGACCATGGGGCGCAGCTACGTGTCGTGGGCAGCACCGCCATTGGCAGCCGAGAGCGGGTCGTGGTCGTCGAAATCGAGGATACCTGGCTGGTGCTGGCAGTTAGTGGCGGGAAAGTCACCAAGCTCCAGGAGCGCCCCGCTCCCGAAGATCGTGCGCAGCCTGATCCAGAAGGCTCACCAGCGCCTTTTGCTCAACGTTTCAGCAGCGCCTTGGCCGGCTATCGTCATAAGCATTCCGCCACCCCGCACTCCACCGACTCTCAGCCCAAACCATGACGCATGCTCTGCTTTTGTTTCGCTCTCTGGCACTACCGAAATGGTTCCTCAGCCTGCTATTACTGGGCTGCTGGTTTTCTCTGCTCTGCGTGCCCGCAGAGGCGCAGCAGCTTCCCGGCCTGACCTCACAGCCAACAGGCGATGGTGGCCAACAGTGGTCGCTGTCTCTGCAAACCCTGCTCTTCCTCAGTTCACTGGCATTCCTGCCCGCCATGCTGCTGATGATGACCAGCTTCACGCGCATTATCATCGTACTGAGCCTGCTGAGAACCGCCATGGGCACCCAGGCCACGCCCCCTAATCAGGTCTTGCTGGGTATTGCGCTATTTCTGACTTTTTTTGTCATGTCGCCCGTTATCAGCCAGGTGTACGATACGGCCTGGGTGCCTTTGACTCAGGAAGCGATCAACTTTGAAGAGTTCCTACTCCAGGCACAAATTCCGTTCAGAGAGTTCATGCTGGCACAGACCCGGGAACCTGACCTGGCGCTTTTCGTGCGCCTGGCCGACATAGGCCCGATGCAAGGCCCGGAAGAGCTTCCCATGCGTGTACTGCTCCCCGCTTTCGTCACCAGCGAGCTGAAAACCGCGTTTCAAATTGGCTTTACGATCTTCATTCCCTTCTTGATCATTGACCTCGTGGTGGCCAGTACACTCATGTCGTTGGGGATGATGATGGTCCCCCCCGTCACGATTTCACTTCCTTTCAAGCTTATGCTGTTCGTGCTGGTGGACGGTTGGCAACTGATCATCGGCTCACTGGCTGAGAGCTTTTACATGATTTAGTACCGCCAGGCCGATAAGGAGAACGAACATGACGCCAGAGATGGTAATGAGCCTTGCTTACCAGGGTATGCGGGTAATGCTACTCCTGGCAGGCCCCATACTGCTGGCCGCCCTGTTCGTCGGCCTGCTGGTCAGTCTGTTTCAGGCTGCCACGCAGATCAACGAAATGACGCTGACCTTTATCCCCAAGATTCTTGCAGTATTCACCGTACTGGTCGTGGCAGGCCCTTGGCTCATCGGCTTGATCACGGACTTCACACACCGTCTATTCAGTAATATTCCCGCGATGGTGATGTAGGCCGTGGTTGAGGTCACCTTTGCCCAGCTACAGGGCTGGCTAGTCGCGTTTTTCTGGCCCTTCGTGCGCATTACGGCCTTCATGACCGCTTCCCCGCTGTGGGGCCACTCCAGCGTGCCTAATCAGGTCAAAGTGGCACTCGCTGCCGTCATCGCGGTGGTAATCGCTCCCTTGCTACCCCCTATGCCAGAGGTTGCGCTCATGTCCTGGGCAAGCGTGGGTATCATCATCGAGCAGATGCTGATAGGGCTGGCCATTGGCTTGGTCATGCATATCATGTTTGCCGTGGTGCAGGCAGCGGGCGAATTCATTGGTTTGCAAATGGGTCTGGCCTTCGCCAGTTTCTTTGATCCGTCTAGTGGCACCAACATCATGGTGTTATCGCGCATTCTCTATATGGTGACACTGTTGATGTTTTTGGCCTTCAATGGCCACCTGATGGTGCTGGAAGCGCTGATCATGAGCTTTGTCACGCTGCCCATCGGTATCGGGACACTAAACCCTGGCGCTTTTGAGCTGCTTGCCCGCTATGCAGGCACCATCTTTGCTTCCGGCATGCTGCTAGCCTTGCCACTAGCAGGCCCCCTGCTCATTATTAGCTTGTCGTTGGGCATCCTGAACCGTTCGGCACCACAGCTGACGGTGTTCAATATCGGCTTCCCCACGTCCATCCTGGTGGGCCTGACGCTGCTGATGGTCTTGATGACCGATCTTGGCAGCTTTCTTCAACAGCTGTTTAGCCAAGGTATCATGTTTACTCAAGGGCTGATCGAAGCCATGGCCCCCATAAACTAACGCCCAGCCACTAGAGGAGTGGCTGGGCGTTTATCAACGTGACAAGACATGTGTCACATGTAATCGAACAGCGACATTCCCTTGACATCGACGAACGCACGCTGTGCTGCCTGCAAGCCTATCTGTCGCAGGCTGTATTCAGAGATCGCCGCGGCATAATCAAGGTCTACAAGATCAGATAGCGTTTGTTCATAGTTGAGCATCCGGTTGCTGCCCACCGCATCGATGACATCCAGTTCATTGAGCCTTGCGCCAGCAGGAGCGCGTACCGTCAATACATTATCCATCGCATTGTCCAAGTCACGCATGGACGTATTGAGCGTATTGCGCAGCGCGGCCTTCTCGCTGGCCGTTTCAGCAGGCGTCTCCAGAACTCGGATTGCAGCTTCCATAGTACGGAAAAGATCCGCAGGACGTTGCTCACTGCCCGACCGAGCGATGAGAATCTCATCGCCAGCTTCTGAGGCACCACTCAGCGTTACACTAACACCACCGAAGCTCAACTGTTGCCCACTGGGATCGTAGGGCTGTTCAACTTGTCCAACAACATCTTGTCAATCCGAGCCATCAAACCTCTGCAGGGTATAAATTGGCTCATCATCATCGTTCTCATCGAACCTTATACGAAAACTATCCCCATAGTCAGGGGCATTCACACTCACCACTTGTGGGCCGCTAAAGGTTACGCTGCCAAGGTTCGCAGCGTTAGCTTCAGCTACATAACCCGCGCCACTGGGCACTTGCTGAAAAACAGTTACGCCAGTCTCTGTAACCGGCATTAAACGCGATGCATCAACACGTTGCTCACGGCCATTGCTGTCGCCGACATACTCGACGCTGCCATCAGCCGACTTCACAAATGGCGGAGCATTATCCTTGTAGCCGCCAAAAATATAGCGACCGTTGCCATCCGTCGCGTTAGCCTGACCAATCAGCGTTTCATAGATGCCTTTCAGCTCACTGGCAATGGACTCTCGGTCGACATCGCTCAATGTGTCGCTAGATGCCTGAATGAGCAAATTTTTAGCACTGATAATCCCATCCTTAATACTGTTAAGAATACTCTCTGTCTGGGCCAAAGAGTTACGTGCGGAGATACGCGAAGCCGCATACTGCTCAGTGATCGCTTTCGACTGGTCGACACCGACAGCACGTGACGCTGCCTGCGGGTCATCCGAGGGATTCACCACGCGGCGACCACTGGCAATTTGCTGGCTGACTTTCAAGAAATCACTTTGCTGGCGGTTAAGAGACGCCGTGCTTTGCTCAAACATGGTGACCGTACTGATACGCATCGCCTAAGCCTCTTGTTAGTTCCGCAAGTTCAAAATGGTGTCCATAATAGAGCCCGCCGTATCGATGACACGCGCATTGGCCATATAGTACTGCTGGTAGCGAATCAGATTGGCAGCCTCTTCGTCCAGGTTTACACCAGACTCAGACTGCTGCACCGCGCGCAGCTGATCGGTTAGTCCTTGACGCGCGTCCAGGTTAACCTGAGTAATATTGGCACGGTTACCGACATCACTCACAATGGAGGCGTAGGCAGAACTAACGGAGGCTGAGCCTCCCACCACTGCCTCACTCTGCAACTTTTGCAAAGCTAATGCGTTACGGTTATCACCCGAGGCCGCGATAATGTTTTCGGTAACCGTCAACGTCGCCGTTTCATCAGTGGCCGGGAGTGAGGTAGAGGTAAGCGTAAAGCTCATCCCATCTATTTCAACCGTTTTGTTCTCTTCTAAATCTAAAATGCTATTATCTACATCAAAAGGTTGACCATCAATGCGGATCGTCGAATCCGGTGGTGTTACTGTTAACTTGCCCTCTGAATCCAGCCTTAACGTATACTCTTTATGGTTAGAGAATGCCCCTGGCGACATCTTTAGATCATCAACGGCTAAATCACCCGAGTGTTTAAATGAAGTAAGAGAACTGCCTTCTTCACCGTCTAAGCCTGCATCACCTGCGGCTATTTTATCCCCGTCCGTAATCGCCACCTTCATATCCTGGCCGGCGCGACGAACAGGCTGAATTTCGAACTTATCGCCATTCTGTGGCGTACTCTCAAAGGCAACATTAACGCCACCAAAGGACAGTACTCCGCCATCCAATGTGAAGTCCACCTCGTCACCACTGTCATTACGTGTCACGCTATACGCGTCATTGCGATAACTGATGGTGTAGTCTGTAGCGCGTAGCTCATCAATATTATCAGTATCGAATTCAACGGATGCTATTTCAGAGGCATTGCCTTTATAGCTGTATCCTAGGGAAACGCTGCATAAATCCCGTCGGAGCTGCCTCATAGCCACCGACGAGGTAAAATCTGACCTGTCGTCCAACACCC
>NZ_PINZ01000049.1:0-20913 GCF_002810305.1 Halomonas sp. 141 | reverse complement strand
GTCTTCTTGGTCATGAACACCTCCATTGCCTCCATTATGAGGCTTATCGGGGTGTCCGCTCCAATTGGACCACTTCACCACGTGGCTATTGCACGGGATCTTTTTACAGAGCCTGGCAAGGGATTTTTTAGGTGAACGCTTACAACGTGAAGCAAACCACGCGGTCGCGCAGCTAGAGCAAGACCAAACGGCTGTACCGACTGCGCTCGACTCGGTTAGCCAAGGCTATCAAGTCTTTCATCATCTCTACGTACTCCGTTTCAATGGCTCGGTCAGCGCTTCTGACCCGCAATGGCAGCAACAGCTGGCTCCGTTGCTAGATGAGAGCGGCGATGCCCTAATAGATGTGAATCGCGGAACACAGCACATGCTCGTCTATCGCCGCCATTTTGAGTGGCAGGGCACGCAGGGTGTGCTATTGGTGGGCGAGGATTTTTCCCAAGTAGAATCAGGGCTTGCAACTTTACACTGGTGGGTCGGTGGGATCGCCGCCGTGCTTTTAGGGATGCTCATCATACTCAACATGCTAGCGGTTAACCGTGGACTCATACCACTCTGGCAACTGCGCCAACAACTTGAAGCATTGCGATCAGGCAAACGTGATCGCTTGTCATTAGTAGCCCCTTCGGAGCTAGATGAATTAGTCGACCAGTTGAACTGGTTCATGGACGACATTGATCTTCGTCTGAAGCGCTCGCGAGAATCGGTCGCCAACCTATCACCGCATTAAAAACACCGCTGGCAGCCGTTACTCAAGTACTGCGTGGCAACCGGCCTATTGATGACAACCGGCGCCATAAACTACTCAGCCGTATTGAAGACATTAACGCCCAGTTGGATGCGGAGCTGCGTCGTTCACGTATTGCAGGCCCTAATGTGGGACGAATGGCCAACGTTACTCGTGATAGCTTACGGCTGATTGAGATGTTCCGTAGCCTCTATCCTGAGCGTATGTTCGACCTGACTCACTCAGCACGTGAGGAAGAACAAGTTCCCATTGAATCTCACGATTTTTCAGAAATATTAGGCATCGTGCTTGATAACGCAGGAAAATGGTCGAGCAGGCGCGTTCTTTGCGATATTGCAGTCACTGTAACTGCACTTACGCTAACTATTGATGATGATGGTCAGGGCGTTGCAGAAGAGGAACTTTCACGCCTGGGAGAGCGTGGTACACGACTGGATGAGCGCCGTCCTGGCTACGGCTTAGGCCTTTCGATTCTTGCACAGTTAATCGTCCGCTACTCAGGTCACTCTCAGTTTGAACGAAGCCCACTGGGTGGTTTACGAGTGACGATTGCTTTGCCCTTGACGGCTGAAGTGGTCAATTAATCATCATTCAGCTTTGATTCAGCTTCTTCCATCAAGATGGTGCTATTCACCATTGATGGGAGTTACACATGGCACGCTCAAGTATCATTTCTCACCCTCTTTCTCGTCGGCAAGTGTTAAAAGGAGGCGCTGCCTTAGGCTTAGGTTCTGCTGCAGCAATGGGGTTAACTCCCGCCTGGGCAAACCCCTGGGGCCGTACCAACGTCTATGCTCAGGGCGTTGAAGAAGGGCCCGAGGTATCGCTGGCGATCCGCCGTGAATCGTTGCCTATTGACGGACAAGAAGCCCAACCAATTACCATTAACGGTACCAGTCCTGGCCCGCTGATTCGTTTGAAAGAAGGTCAAGACGCAGTACTGCGTGTCACCAACCTGCTGGACGAGCCCACCTCCATCCACTGGCATGGTCTCATTCTACCGCCGGAAATGGATGGTGTGCCTGGCGTTAGCTTTGCAGGTATCGCCCCTGGTGAAACCTTTACCTACCGTTTTCCCGTCCGTCAGAACGGTACCTACTGGTACCACAGTCATTCCGGTATGCAGGAGCAGCTTGGCCATGCAGGGCCATTGATTATCGACGCTGCCGAGCGTGAGCCTATCCGTTACGACCGTGAGCATGTGTTACTGCTCACCGACTGGACTTTTGAAGACCCGATGTCGGTGTTCCGTAATCTGAAAACCATGGAAGGCTATTACAACTTCCAAGAGCGCACGATTGCTGACTTCTTTGCCGATGTTCGTAACAACGGTTTTGCTCAGACCGCTGAAATGCGCGGCATGTGGGCTCAAATGCGCATGAGTTCGCGGGATATCGCCGATGTCACCGGTAGTACTTATACTTATCTTCTCAACGGCTATTCTCCTCAAGAAAACTGGAATGCCTTGTTCAAAGCTGGTGAGCGGATACGACTACGCGTGATTAACGGCTCAGCCATGTCTTTTTTCGATGTTCGTATACCTGGCCTGAAGATGACCGTGGTGGCCGCTGATGGACAACCGGTGCAACCCGTTCCTGTTGATGAGTTCCGTATTGGCGTGGCTGAAACCTACGATGTGCTGGTTTCACCTGAAGACGACCGGGCATACACCATCTTCGCCGAAGCCATGGATCGGAGCGGCTATGCACGCGCCACGCTAGCTCCACGTGAAGGCATGCAGGCGGAGATTCCTGAACGCCGTCAAATTGCAGACCGCGGTATGGAAGCCATGGGTGCCCACGGTATGGGCGGTATGGATCACTCCAACATGGCGGGGATGGATCACTCTGGCATGTCCAACATGTCGGGGATGGATCATTCCAGCATGGCTGGGATGGATCACTCCGGTATGTCCAACATGCAAGGCATGGATCACTCTACTATGGGGGGGATGGCAGCCGAGCAGGCCAAAATAGGCGCAAATGGTTTGCTTCTCGCCGGTGAAGCTCAGCCGGGCTCTCGCTATAACCAGGCGGGAATCGGCATTGATCCTGACGAACGACGCGTATTGGTTTACCGGGATCTCAAAGCGTTCACACCATGGCCTGATCGCCGTGAGCCAGGCCGTGAGCTTGAGCTGCACCTGACCGGCAATATGGAGCGTTATATGTGGTCGTTCGACGGTAAGAAGTTTAGCGAAGTGACCGGCCCTATTCATTTTGAGAAAGATGAGCGGCTGCGCCTAATTCTGATTAACGACACCATGATGGAGCATCCTATTCACCTCCACGGTATGTGGATGGAGCTAGAAAACGGCCAAGGGGAATTGATACCACGCAAACACACCCTAAATGTGAAGCCCGGTGAGCGCGTATCTGCGTTGATCACCGCAGATGCAGAGGGCAGTTGGGCGTTCCACTGCCACCTTCTCTATCACATGGATGCTGGCATGTTCCGCGTTGTTCAAGTTTCTTAAGGAGGCAGTATGAAAATTAAGGTTCTTCGTCACTTCATGTGGATTTGGCCTGATCGAACAGGCGGCCCACCGGGCTGCCAATCAGGTAGATCATGGCGATGAAGTTGGCCTCGTTACGGTAGCCGCGAGCGCGTGACCTTGCCGCCTGGAAAAGGCCGTTCATCCCTTCCAGTCGTGCGTTCGTCAGTCCCGAGATCCAGCGCCTAACCACCGCATCGGCATGGCGCTCCAGCGTTGCCAGGGCCTTACCCATCGGCGTCAGGAGAGGCTTCTCCGAGACTGCCGCCTTCGTGACCTTGAGATAGTTCGTGATGCGCCACCGGGCCGCTCTGGGCGTTGAGGCCTTCTGGACCCAGCGTAGCTTTTCCTTGATGATCCAGGCATCGGCCGTGGCGCTCTGATCGGTCACCAGCTCCTGGAGCGCCGCCAGTTGCTTGGGTGTCAGGTTCTCGTTGTCCAGGCTCTTCAGCAGGGCCCAGCGCAGCGACCTGGGGTGTCCCTGCTCCCGGCGCTCCTTCTTGCGCACCTCGTCCAGCCGCTTGGTAAAGGTCTGCACGATATGAAACCAGTCAACCGTGACCTCGGCCATGGGAAGATGCTCGGCCACGCCGCTGAGGAAGGCTTGTGACATGTCGCACACGACCTCGACCACGTTGTCCGGGTCGCCGCCGTGCGCCACCAGGAAGGCGTGGAAGGCCTCGATGGCCTCCTTGCCGTGGCCGGGGACGGCGAAGATCACCGGTTCCTGTTTGCGCTGCATGTCGAGAAATACCGTGACGTAGCGCTGACCGCGCCGGGAGGCGGTTTCGTCGACGCCGACGGCGGCTATATTGCTCAGATTCAGCTGCTCCAGCATCCGGCCGACGTAGTGGTGCACGATGCGCCACAACCGCTTATCGGAGATCTCCAACTGCCGGGAGACAGCCAGTACCGGCATCTCCTTGACCAACGACATGGCGGCCTGCTCGAACAGCAGGGTGAAGTCACTGCCCGGCCGCGCCCAGGGCACTTCGATGCGCTTGACGCCATGCTCGGGGCACCTGGTGCGAGGCACGCGGGCATGCAGGTAACAGTGATGCTGGAAGAAATTCAGGTGCCGCCAGATCTTGTCAGCGAAATCGTGAGCCGGACAGGCCTGGCCGCACTCAGGACAGGAGTAGAGGCTGCCTCGCTCGGCCTCGACATAGAGATCCAGCCGATGGGGCGATACGGAAGTATCCAGGTGCTGATCCTTGAGAATCCAGGGCGCTTGCAGGCCCAGGCCGAGAGTCAGAATTTGGGTGCCGTCCATGTCATACCTGCTGCCGTTGTGGAGACTATATTCTGGCCTGGCTCAGGGAATGAATTCCACACTCAGCGTCGAAGAGCCAAAATTAAGCGCTACTTAACCCTCGCCAGCGCCGCCCTTGGCATGGCCGCCGCCACGACCGCTCAAGCCGAAGATGGCTATGCGGCACCAGACAGTTGGCCAGCGCCCACTGAGGAACATAATATGGGTATGGCACTGTTTGATCGGCTCGAATATAGCGTGCCTGATAAAGGCCCAGAAGCCGTGGTATGGGACTTTCAAGGCTGGTACGGCGGCGATATCAACCGCATTTACCTAAAGTCAGAAGGCGAAAATGTCCAGGGCGACGGCGAAGATGCTGAGTTTGAGTCTTTGGAACTACTCTATAGTCGTTTAGTGGCTGATTTTTGGGAGTTACAGGGGGGGATCGGTTATCAAGGCGGTGTTTTCTCCGATGATCACGCTGAACGCACTTATGGGGTTGTCGGCCTGCAAGGCGTAATGCCCTACGGCATTGAAACCGACGTGGCATTACAAGTGAGTGAAGATGGCGACGTGGCCGCCAGTTTTGAAGGCGAATACGATCTGCGCCTGACTCAGCGGCTCTACCTACAGCCGCGCACCGAAATTGCCGTGGCCGCCAGTGAAGTTGAAGAATTTGGCGTGGGCGAAGGCCTTAACTCGGTTCGTGCTGGCCTACGGCTAGGCTACGAAGTGACCCGACGCTTCGCCCCCTACATCGGTGCCTATTGGGAGAAAGAATACGGCGACACTGCAGATCTCTCCCGAGCCAGTGGCGACAACACTGAAGATACTGGAGGTGTTGCCGGTGTTAAACTAATGTTCTAACGACTCTGACAGTGTGTAACTTTTAACGTCACCAAATGGTGGCGTTTTTTATTATTTTTTATTTTTATATTCAGCTTCATTTCAAAAACCCCAGCTAATATAACCATGTAACCAACCACTGGAGTAGTTATCATGAAAGTTAAATCAATTCTCTTTGGAGCGCTTGTAGCTAGCATTCTTTCAACGCCTGCATTGGCTAACTATGGGACGACCATCCAAGATTTGCCACTACTTGAAAGAGGCGTCTCTTCTACACAATTGCTGGCCCAAGGCCAATCAAAGCGTTTCAATATTAACATTCAACAAGCGACTACGCTGAAGATAGCAAGTGAGCACTTCCCAGGCGCAACCAGCACTGGTAACCGTATCTCTGCTGTGCTTTACAATGCAGCTGGACAGCAGGTGGCAGAAGCATCCAGCCCCCGTGGCCATTTTGAAATGGTTCGCCAATTGCAGCCAGGTAATTATCAGCTTGAAGTAACAGGTAATGCATTGGGAGGTACTAAAGAAAAGGACAATAACCGCTATGAGTTACATGTTGACTATTAATATATAGTCAATGATTTAAAATATAGGGCCAGCCTTCATGCTGGCCCTTTTATTTAGCAGGCATGTCTATCGTTGCATAAGCCTATTTGTAACCGTAGCTAGAATATTAAAATAAAAGAGTAGGGTGTGCTTGCCTGTGTGTGGCACATAGGTTCTATGCTTTTAGTTAACATTACTTTTTTAGCAAAGGAGGCACAATGCCAAGGTCAGCACCCACTACCTCTGCACGGGTTTACCGGATGAAAACCGCCGAGCATATGTGCCCGTTCGGTTTGAAAACGCTTGATCTACTCAAGCGTAAAGGCTTTGAAGTTGACGATCACACGTTAACCTCCCGTGATGAGATAGACGCGTTCAAGGCTCAAGAAAACGTCGACACTACGCCCCAAGTGTACATCGGTGATAGCCGCATTGGAGGCTATGAAGAATTACGCAAACATTTGGGAATGAGCGTTTCCAATTCAAAAGAAAAGACTTATCGGCCCGTGCTGGCGATTTTTGCCGTCGCACTGCTAATAGGTCTATCTATTAGCTGGGCCGTACAGGGTTCGTTACTCACAGCGCGTATGCCGGAATATGCAGTGGCTGCCGCTATGGTGCTACTTGGCCTACAAAAACTGCAGGATGTCGAAAGTTTCAGCAATATGTTTTTGAACTACGATTTGCTGGCTCAGCGCTATGTGCCCTACAGCTACGTTTACCCCTACGCCGAAACACTAGCTGGCCTGCTCATGCTGGCCGGGGCATTAACCTGGTTTGCCGCGCCGCTTGCCCTATTTGTTGGTACGGTAGGTGCCGTCTCTGTATTTAAAGCCGTGTATATCGACAAGCGGGAGCTGAAGTGTGCCTGCGTCGGCGGAAACAGTAATGTGCCGCTGGGCTTTGTATCGTTAACTGAAAATCTGGTAATGATCGCCATGGGTCTGTGGATGCCATTACGCATGTTGGTAGGTTAAGCCTACCTCTCTTACACCAAAGCATAATCTGGGTCAGATAATTAACTGGACTATATCCAGGTTGTATTCAGTTAATTCAACCAGACTTGCGTAGCACTTATCCCGCCTTATTCATGAGTGTGCTGATTGAGCATCGCGAAGCCCCAGGTTGCTGGCACCGACTCCCAGCAGCCGTATTTGCGGTGTGAGTACCTGCCGATATATACCCAAACAGTACGGTTTCTTTGTTGCTATATAACCTTCAGTAATCGATTCCGGCCATCAGGCAGGGCAGCCGTGATCGCCAGCCATCGTGATGGCCGCCTTGCGCTTGGATCGGTTGTGATATCAACCGTGTATCAGCTCAGTGCGGTCAGCTTCGGTAGCCCCTTAAGCAAGGTGGGCCACCATTTGTCAGCGGCATCGCCAAGGTGAACAGTGATGCGCCGGGCGTGTAGCGAGATAGTGGACGCGATCTTGAGCACTTGCTCGCGCATCCGGCTCAGGCTCCAGCCTTGGTGGGTTTGCCGCTCCAGGAGGCAGCGCAGTCCATGCAAGACCTGGTAGGCGTAGAGACTCAGTAGCAGACTCACTTCGTTGCGGGCCATCACCTCTTGAACGGTGGAAGCGCCGCGGTCGGTCGAGGAGAGATGCACGTCGAGTGCTGATTTCACCTCGCCCATGTGCGCCTCGGCACTACCGCGCTTACGGTAGAGCGCCAGAACCTTCTCCGGCGGCCAGTCGAACTGGCTGAGATTGGTGACCAGGAAGAAGGCATGCAGCAGTAGTGATGCGGCAATATCGATTTCAAAATAGTCCCTTATTGTACGGCAGGCACTATCTACGGCTGAAGTGACTTGCCCTTTACCCACAAAATCGACAATCACGTCCTCCTCTTTGTCAATAAGAGCATCTTTAACTAGTGATTGGCGAAGGTAGATGTCACGAACAAGAGCGCTTACGCTACCTTGATGCTCATCCCGCTTCGCCTCAGGAAGACGACGGAAGTCTTCGCCCAACGAGGCACTACGCGGCGGAGTAGGCAGAAAAAAAGTTATGAAAGGCCTATGGTAATGCTTAACCATTTTCATCAATTGGGGCTGAGTGGGTGAACGGTCACCCGCTTCATACGCTGCCAACATTTCTGAGCCGGTCACTCTCTTTCCGCCAAGGGCTAGTTTGCTAGCCGCCTCCTCGAGGCTTAGGCCAGCAGTTTCTCGAGCCCACTTGAGAATTTATGGATTTGCTTTGGCCATGTCTAGTCCTAACCCCACCGGTATTTTGGGTGCCGGTACGTACATAGTGAATGAATCAGCTTAGCTCTTTAGAATAGAGGATATAAAGAGGAGGACAGCGTGTTTTCCCGCATAATTCGTTATTTTGGCAATTCGGACGCGTCAGCATCTAGTTGGAATTGCCATCATCCAGCATTAGCACTACGGTTGCCAAGGAACAGAGCGAGAAACCTGA
Organism: Halomonas sp. 141; assembly: GCF_002810305.1. Taxonomy (NCBI): domain Bacteria; kingdom Pseudomonadati; phylum Pseudomonadota; class Gammaproteobacteria; order Oceanospirillales; family Halomonadaceae; genus Halomonas; species Halomonas sp. 141. Next base: position 12,598 of record NZ_PINZ01000049.1, on the reverse strand, counting down.
ATATTTTGGCGATCATGATTTAGTAACTGGCCGGTTGCTTGCTAGCTTATGCCCATGCAGTTTGGGTAGTAGGGCAATGGTTATTTCCTTCTTGTTAAATTAAGTATTTTTTTTATTTGTTTTTATTTTTTCTATCTATATTCAAATCCAGGATATTGAGTAGTACCTATGCTAGTCCAGCAAAATCTATATATTTAAATAGCAGGTGGTCACTACTTGGCCACCTGTCTCTTTAAGGAAGACTGAAGCTAGTACTGGCTATATTTGATGCCGAAGACATCGATTTCATGAACGCAATGACGCTGGCTCACTTCTCATCCTTATTTCTTTGATGATGACCGAAATGGCGATGCATGAGGAAATGCATGCCAAGACAGAGTGTCAGGGGAAGCAACAGCCAGGCCCCAGTGCCCAGTGACTGGCCGCGCCACATTAGAAAGAACATGGCCACGCCCATAATTACTAAGCAAGCAGTCATCATCCAGTGGTGAATGCGGTTCATTTGGCGTCTCCTTGTGGGTTGTTTGTGGCGAAGCGCCGCTTGAGTAGCAGCGAGTTGCCAATGACGGAGAGAGAGCTTGCGGTCATGGCGATGACGCCGATCATCGGGTGCAGCAGACCAATCGCGGCGATGGGAATGGCTGCCACGTTATAAGCGCTGGCCCAGATCAGGTTTTGGACGATTTTGCCGAAGGTGGCGCGAGATAGGTGCATGGCCTCCACCACCCCGGTCAGCTCGCCGCGCACCAGGGTCACGTCGGCGGCCTCGATGGCCACGTCCGCCCCGGCGCCGATGGCGATGCCCACGTTGGCCTGCTTCAGCGCCGCGGCGTCGTTGATGCCGTCTCCCACCATGGCCACGTGGTTGCCGTGCTTCGCCTGCAGGGCGCGAATGGCGTCGACCTTGCCCTCCGGCAGCACCCCGGCCTGGACCTCATCGATGCCGACCTCCTCGGCCACGGCCCGGGCGGCACGCTCGTTGTCGCCGGTGATCATCACCACGTGCAGGCCCAGCGCATGCATGCCGCGGATGGCCTCGACCGACTCCTCCTTGAGGGTATCGGCCACGGCCACCAGGCCCAGGGCCTGGCCGTCGGCGGCCACGATCACCACGGTGCGCCCCTTCGCTTCGAGCTTGCCCATGGCGTCATCCAGGGCCTCGAGGCCGGCCACGCCTTCCTCCTCGAGCAGCCGGCGATTGCCGATCAGCACGCTCGCGTCGCCCACCCGGCCCGAGACGCCGCGGGCACCGGTGGAGCGGAACTCGCTGACCTCGCCGGGCGTCACATCGCGTTCCTTGGCACCGTCGACAATGGCCCGGGCGATGGGGTGCTCCGAAGCGTTCTCCACGCTCGCCGCCAGGGTCAGCAGGCGCGTCTCCTCGACGCCCTCGGCGGCCACCACCTCGGTCAGCGTCGGTTCGCCGCGGGTGATGGTGCCGGTCTTGTCCAGCACCATCACCTTGACGTCCTTGAAGGTCTGGATCGCCTCGCCGGAGCGGATCAGAATGCCGCGCTCGGCACCGATGCCGGAGCCCACCATCAGCGCCGTGGGCGTTGCCAGGCCCAGCGCGCAGGGGCAGGCGATGACCAGCACCGCCACGGCGGCCAGGATCGCCAGCACCGGGGTGGCGGCCTCGGGGTTGACCCAGGGCAGGAAGGTCGCGCCCCAGTCGAGGATCGGGCGCAGGGCATCCGGAATGAGCAGCCACGCCGCCAGGCTGGCCAGGGCGATCAGGATCACCGCCGGCACGAAGCGGCCGGTCATGCGGTCGGCGAACTCCTGGATCGGCACCCGGGAACCCTGGGCCTGGTCGATCAGGCGCACCACTTGGGAGAGAAAAGTATCGCCGCCGACCCGGGTCGCCTTGACCCGCAGGCGCCCCTCCTTGTTGATGGTGGCGCCGATCACGCTGTCGCCGGGGCTCTTGTAGACCGGGATCGATTCACCGGTGGCGATGGACTCGTCGAGATGGCTCTCGCCCTCGACCACCTCGCCGTCGGTGGGGATCTTGTCGCCGGGGCGCACGATCATGATGTCGCCGGGCGCCAGCTCCTTGACCGGCACCTCGACCTCCTCACCGTTGCGCTCCACCCGGGCCGTCTTGGCGCCCAGGGTCAGCAGGCGGCGAATGGCCTGGGAGGCGCGCCCCTTGGCCAGGGCCTCCAGGTAACGCCCCAGCAGGTGGAAGGTCATGATGGTGGCGCCCATCTCGATGAACGAGGTCATGGGGGTAATGAAGCCGACCAGGCCGATCAGGTAGGGCGGCAGGCTGCCCATGGAGATCAGCACGTCCATGTTGAAGGTGCCGTTCTTCAGCGAGCGCCAGCTCGAGCGGTGCGTGGCGGCGCCGCCGTAGAGAAAGATCACCGGGAAGGCCAGCAGGGCGACGATGGCCAGGTAGCCCGGGATCGGCTGCCAGAACATGTGCGGCATCATCAACAGCATGATCAGGGTGGCGGGTATGCCGGCGATGATCAGGCGCTTGCGCGCCTGGGCGAGGTAGGCCTCCTCGATCTCGGCGTCGCCGTCGCCCGCCTCCTGCTCCTCGGTCTGCACGGCGGCCACGTCATAGCCGGCCCCCTCGACGGCGCGCTTCAGCGCCTCACCATCGGGGCCACCGGCCTCGATGGTCACACTGACGCGGTGGCTGGCGATATTGGTCTGGATCTCGCCCACGCCATCGAGGCGTTCGAGCGTCTTGCGCACGATGCCGGCGCAGTGGTCCGAGCCCATGCCGGGCACCGTCAGGCGAATCTGCTGCTGGCCACCACCGCTGACGGCGGCCACGTCATAGCCGGCACCCTCGACGGCTCCCTTCAGGGTGTTGCCGTCGGGTCCGCCTTCCTCGACCGTCACGCTGACATGATGGTTGGCGATATTGGTCTGGATCGTGCCCACGCCATCAAGGCGTTCGAGCGTTTTGCGCACGATGCCGGCGCAGTGGTCGCTGCCCATGCCGGGCACCGTCAGGGTGATCATGTTCGGGGTCGAATCGGACATCGTGTACCTCCTGCTGGCGTTGATGAGAGAACGGCCAGGGTTGGCCGTCCGTCCTAATGCCTACGCAGTGACATCTCGGTCAGTGGTGGGCGTCGTGGTCGTCAGAATCGACGCCGCTCTCGGGTGTGGCCTGCTCCAGCTGTTGGCGCTGCTCGTCGCTCATCAGGTCATGCATGGCATTTCGCATGCGCACCATCTCGGCCATCATCTCACCGTGCAACTCGGCCATCTGTCCGTGTAGCGCCTGAACCTCATCAGGGTCTGGGCGATCGCCGTGCATCTCCGCCATCAGGTCGTCGCGTAGGTTCATCATCCGCCCCATGCGTTCGAACTGGGCAGGTCGGTGCTCCTGCATCAGCTCACGCATCTCGCTGCGTTGATCATCATCGAGCATCAACATCATGTCCATGCCGGCGCCGCCCATCATCGGGCAGGGCATCATGCCGCCGCCCATCATTTCCCCCATCATGCCGGAACCCATGCCGCCCTCCATCATGGAGCGTCCCTGGCCCGCTTGGTCACCCATCATTCCCTGGGCGAAAGCAATGCCGGTACCACTGGCTGCGAGGGCCAGGGTGAGTCCGAAGGCGAGAGTGTGCTTGCGAATATCCATGGTCGTTCTCCTTAGCGACAGGCCTATATCAGCGACAGGCCTATATCAAAGGCCGATGCCTGAAGTATTGAGGCTATGTGTAGCACCTAGGTCAATTCTCAATATGGCATTCAGGCATGCCTAAGGCATCTCAGGGCGTGAAAGTAGGCAGTTTGTTGACCTGTATCAATTTTGGTAATTCGGCAACCTGCCTGCTGCACTTGGGTTGCGTGTGTCTGTGAAGCCATGAAATACTCTTAATATCCTCCACTCGATAGTGATTACTTCTTTGTCATGAATTGCTCCGCTTTTAAATGGCTGCTTTGTTTGCTGCTAAGCCTTGCCTTGGCGCAGCCATTGATGGTCATGGCGATGGATCATCATGAAGATGAACCTTGTCTGTTCACTGACATTGATCTAGCCAGTGGAGCGATCGACGTTGTTGGGTCTGTCAGCATTGGCGACCACGATGCCTCTCATATGGCAGAGTGCTGTATGCCCTGTGCTCAGTGTGCGGTAAACCTAGCGCTGCTTATCGAAGACGCAACCTCCGCCACGTCGACCTTGCCTCGTTATTTAGTCAACTGGTCACCGGCTCCACGCGCGCTCCTTGATCGCCCTCCTCGCGTTTAAACCTTCATCGCTGAACGTTCAGCTCGCCTATGGCGGGCCAAGATGATGATTTTAATCACGAGGAATAGCCATGAAACGTCGCGAATTTCTTCGCTACACCACCCTGGGTGGTATCGCACTCTCTGGGTCTGGCCTATTGGTTCACGCATTGGCCGGACGACATACCCAGGCGTTACCAACAGCCCTGCTGGATAACGCTAGCATCCCTGCAGGACAACCCCTTCAACCATTGCCTCGGATTGCAAACTTGAGTGATCAGGTTGGGCGCTTTCAAAGTGTATTAACCCCCGCTGCCCAAGCGGTGCCAGTGAGCGATGGGCTTGAGGCTAAGTTGTGGCTCTACAACGGCAAAGTGTTGCCATTGATTGAGGTGCGCGAGGGGGATGAGTTAGATATTACGCTGATAAACGAGCTTGAGCAGGAAACGACGCTGCACTGGCATGGGGTGCCGGTGCCCCAGTCGCAAGATGGGGCACCCTGGGAAGCCGTATTGCCCGGAGAGTCACGACATTATCGTTATATCCTTCATAGGGGGAATGCAGGGTTACACTGGTTCCACCCCCACCCACATGAAGGTACTGCGCGTCAGGTAGCTCATGGTTTAGCGGGTGCATTGTTGGTCAGGCCCCGGTTAGACGTGTTGCCCGCGGAGGTGGAAGAGCATTTGCTAGTGGTCAGCGACCTGCGCCTGAATATGAATGGCGAAGTGGCGCCCCATACCAGCGAAGATTGGATGAATGGACGCGAGGGGGAGCTTCTGTTGGTCAACGGCCAACGCGAGCCACGTCTTGATGTGGCGCCGGGCACTACTCTGCGGCTGCGGCTGGTCAACGCCTGTGCTGGCCGGTACTTGCGTTTACGCTTGGAAGATCACGAGTTGACCCTGATCGGTACCGATGGCGGGCTGATCGAGCGACCACAACCACTCGAAGAGTTGCTGCTCACCCCGGGTGAGCGGGTCGATCTGCTAGTACGCATCAGCGAGAAATCTGAAAGGAGTTTTGAGCTGGCGAGTCATCCCTATACACGTGGTTGGATGGGGGCTAAGCCGGCACATCTGGACGAGATTGCTTCGCTATTATCGATTCATACCCTAAATACTGGCGTATACCCCGCCGTCGCGTTACCTGACCCCTTGTCCCATATCGAACCCCTAGGCGAACCAGTGGTGAGACGTCAAGTGGAACTGACCGAGGTGATGCCAGACCATGACAATCACGGTGCGGTGAATGGCGATCCGCATGCCGGCCACGGCGGCAGTGACAGCCATCACGGAACCCATGGGCCGGGGCATGGGGCGAGTCACGCTAGCGACGATGATAGAGCGGTTCGACCCAAGGTGGATTTTCTGATCAACGGCCGTGCCTTTGCCATGAACGACGTCCTGTTTGAGGGGCAGGTTGGCGAGGTAGAGGAGTGGGAAGTCTTCAATAACTCCCATATGGATCACCCCTTCCATGTGCATGGCACCCACTTTCAGGTGATCGCTACCCGCGATGCTGACAGGGAATGGCGAGACGCGCCCTGGCTGGCCTGGAAGGACACCGTCAACCTGGCTCCTTATCAGCGTCTCAGGCTGCGCATGGTGTTCCTCAAGCCCGGCGATTGGCTGTTCCACTGCCACATCATCGAACACGAAGAGCTAGGCATGATGGCAACGATCCGTGTGAGTTGAGCTTGCCTTGTTTTGCTTTGGCGTTGCGCGTTGGCTTTGCGTGGTGCTTGTCCACCTGACGACTGATAAGGACGTGATGTCATGACCTATTATCGCTGGCCACTCGCCGTGGCCTTCCTGCTTACCTTGCTTTCAGGTTGCTCCCGAGAACCGAGTAGTATCAGTCTTGAGCAACTGCGAGAGCAGACCCATATTCACGGCCTGGCCGTCGATCGAGCGGATAGCGAACGACTATGGTTGGCCACCCATCATGGCTTCTATGCCGTTGGTAGTGATGGAATGGCCCGCCGGGTCTCGGAGGAGACCCATGACTTCATGGGTTTTGCTCCTCACCCGGAAGAAGCCGAGACCTTCTTTGCCAGCGGCCACCCGGCCAGGGGTGGCAACCTCGGCGTGGTTAAGTCCCGGGATTCAGGCCGCAGCTGGTCACAATTAGCTATCGGCGTTGATGGCCCGGTGGACTTTCATCAGATGACCATCAGTGAGGCCAGTCCCGACGTGCTCTATGGGGCTAATGGTGGCCAGCTCCAAGTCAGCCAGGATGGTGGAGCCAATTGGCAGATTCGCGCCCAGGCGCCGGCCGGGCTGATTTCACTGGCTGCCTCGAGCCGTGATCCCGAACAACTCTATGCCGCCACCCAAACCGGGCTATTGATGAGTCCTGACGGAGGCGAACGATGGCGACAAGTATACCCTGAGCGTCGCCCTACGAGCCTGGTGGTGGCCAGCCAAGGAGAGCTTTACGCCTTCATGATAGGGGTAGGCTTGCTGAGAGTTGGGGAGGGCAGCCGGGATTGGGAGGTAGTCAAGCGTGGCTGGAAAGAGCGCTATCTGATGCATCTGGCGCTGGATCCGCACGACTCCCAGCGTTTGGTGGCGGTTGATGACCTCAATCAACTGCTGATCAGTAATAACGGTGGGCGCGATTGGTCGCACCTCTAATGAATTGGGAGATACCACATGTTGCAATATCCCCAGATTGATCCAGTGGCCATCAGCCTCGGCCCGTTCGCGATTCACTGGTATGGCCTGATGTATGTGGTGGGCTTCGGCGCCGCCTGGTGGCTTGGGCGCCTTAGAGCTAATCGGCTTAAGCTAACCCACGATGACATTAGCGACCTGATCTTTTACTCCGCGGTAGGCGTAGTGGTTGGTGGCCGGTTGGGCTATGTCCTGTTCTATGGAATAGAACAGTTTATGGCCAACCCCTTATGGCTGTTCAAAGTTTGGGAAGGCGGTATGAGCTTTCATGGTGGACTGCTCGGGGTGCTGGCGGCGACGCTATGGTTTGCGCGAAAGCATCGGCTCGGCTTCTTTGCCCTAACCGACTTCATCGCACCACTGGTGCCGATCGGTCTTGGTGCAGGGCGAATCGGCAATTTCATCAATCACGAGCTGCCGGGGCGCGTCAGCAACCTGCCCTGGGCGATGCCGTTTCCCCACATGGGCCCAGAGCCACGACACCCCTCTGCGCTTTATGAATTCGCCCTGGAAGGGGTGGTGCTGTTCGTGCTGCTGTGGTGGCTTTCCGCTGAACCGAGGCGGCGAGGTCTGATCTCTGGTCTTTTTTTGCTGCTGTACGGCGTGTTTCGCTTCACAGTTGAATTCGTGAGGTTGCCGGATGAACACATCGGCTTCCTCGCGTTTGGCTGGGTCACCATGGGAATGCTGCTGACTGCCCCTATGATACTGGTCGGCATGGCGCTGATCACCTGGTCGCGCCAACAACCGGTGGATAATCATAGCCAACCCGGTTTATATCTGCGCCGCCGAGAGAGGAGGACACAATGATACTATCGCTTGGGCACTCCAACACCATTACTGCCATTATTATTAAAACGGGGCTAGGGGCGTTGCTTATCGCTACGCTGCTGAGCACTTCGCCTGTGCTTGCTGAAGACGTGGGGGAGTGGCCGCAGGGCCACTACAGGTTGCCTGAGTACGGTGACCTGATTGGTGAGGCCTATAAGGTAGTGGTAGACAACGAGGCGGATACGCTCCTCGATATCGCCCGTACCCATAACCTGGGCTACGAGGAAATCCGTCGGGCTAATCCGAACGTCAGTCTTTGGGTGCCGGGCGTCGGAACAGAAGTGGTCGTGCCAGCCCAGCACATCCTGCCCGATGCCGAGAGGACTGGCATTGTAATTAACATCGCCGAGTTGCGTCTCTATTATTATCCGGAGGTAGGCGAAGGTGAGGTGCCCCGAGTCGAGACCTATCCGATCGGCATTGGTCGAGACGGCTATGACACCCCACTGGGAATTACCACCACTACCATGCGGCTTGAGGATCCTGCCTGGTATCCGCCACGTTCCATGCGTGAAGAAGCGGCGGCGCGGGGCGAATCAGCACCCGCCGTGGTGCCGCCAGGTCCCGATAACCCACTCGGCAAGCATGCCATCCTACTCGATATACCTGGTTATCTAATTCACGGTACTAATGATCCAGACGGCATTGGCATGCGCGCTAGCCGTGGCTGCATACGCATGTTTCCGGAAGATATTAAAGCAATATTCGGTGCTGTGCCTTTAGGTACTCAGGTTAATATCGTCGATCAGCCCATCAAGGTCGGCTGGGACGATGGCACTGCGTTTGTGCAGGTATATCAGTTTCTTGGAGATCAGAATCACGGCATACAATCACTGCTTGAGACGCAGCCGATGCTCAATCAGTACATCGTGGATCAATCGGTAAATTATGCACAACTCCAAGAACTGCTGGAGAGATCCGACGGTCAAGTAGTGCCCATCGATACGCCAACTCAGGATGAGCTTCTAGAAGAACAAGCACAACCCTTGATATTGCTTTATGAGGTGGGTCTTTAACGCTTTCATAAGGGTGTTTGGGATGCTGAGAAAAGTCAGCCAAGCTTCCCAGGCACCCGAATAAAGTCGATATTAATCATATGTGAAATAGGGTTAGCCTTGCGATGAAGTGGTGTCTAGGTATGAAAAAATATGAACCATCACGTTATAGCTAAAAAAGTCAGTATGTCGACTAGGCGTCATAGAATTGGAAGACATTTCGTTGTTGTACTGATTGGTGCCATGACAGCTTATCTTTTTTGGTTGAGCCGAATGGAGTGGGACGCTGAGATGCGCACTTGGCGTGCTTTAGGCGATGCTGCTTTTATCCTGTTATTTGTCACCATGGTGATAGGCCCTGTGGTGAAAATATGGCCTAGGCAATTGAGCTTTCTTGTCAATTGGCGGCGAGCCTTCGGGATCTGGTTTGCGATCTTTGCCTCTGTGCATGCTTTTCTAGTGTGGGATGGCTGGGCACGGTGGTCGATTCGTGGATTTTTAGGCTATCAGGAGCTGCCTTTGGCGGGGCTTTCAGGCCCGGTTCTTGTGGATCCGGGGTTCGGGCTTGCGAATATGGTCGGGTTAGTCGCCCTCTTTTTTGGGCTCGTCCTGTTTGCCATATCATCCGACAAGGCCATGCGCTTCCTGGGAAGCTCAACATGGAAGCATCTTCAAAATTATGCCTATGTGGTTTTCTATCTAGTTGCTCTTCATGGAATCTACTTTCTCTTCCTACATTATGAGCTGAGTCTCAGGAATCTAGTTTTCCAGAGTGGGGTGTCTGGGCCCAATTGGTTTCGGTTCTGGTTTGTAAGGCTCGTGAGTATTGTCTTTACCGTTCAGGTTGCGGCAATGATAAAACTGATTTTACAGCGAAGAAAAGGTGGTTTAGGGGGAGCATGAGCGATGAAAGGGAAAAGCCGGGGGCAGTAACGCTGCCCTCCAGGCGACGTCGATTCTGGCGTCGTTTACTGCTCGTGGTGGGAGTTGCTCATCTGGTTGGGTTTGTGTCGTCACTGGATGCGATGATGTCGAGCCGTACCTCTCAGGGAGCTGTGGCCTGGATCGTTTCACTAAACACATTGCCCTATGTGGCGGTGCCAGCCTACTGGGTGTTCGGCCGCACGAAATTCCAGGGCTATGTCTCTGCACGACGCGACGAGAACTCGGTGTTGGGGCAGGCGCTTGCTGAAAAACTGGCCGAGCTGCGGGCTCATGGGGTTTCGGATGAACACGCTGACAAGCATCTGGTGGGTGTCGAACAGCTGGCCAAGCTGCCGTTTCTAGGTAGCAACCGGGTGGAACTGCTGATCGACGGTGAGCAGACCTTCGAGAGCTTGTTTGCCGGTATTGATGCTGCTGAGCGCTATCTGCTTGTGCAGTTTTATATCGTTCGGGCTGATGCAGTGGGATTGGCGCTGCAGGCACGGCTGATTGAGAAGGCTAGGCAGGGCGTGGAGGTCTTCTTTCTATACGATGAAATTGGAAGTTATGCGTTGCCGAGCCACTATCTCCAGACGCTGGAAGAGGCGGGTGTTCGAGTACATCGCTTTCATTCTACGCGGGGGACAGGTAATCGCTTCCAGCTCAACTTTCGCAACCATCGCAAGATAATGGTGGCCGATGGGGAAAGAGCTTGGGTCGGTGGATTCAATGTTGGCGATGAATACTTGGAAGGCCACCCACGAATTGGCCCGTGGCGTGATACCCACCTAATGATTGAGGGGCCTGCGGCCTTGGCGCTGCAGCTGGTGTTTCTTGAAGATTGGCACTGGGCGACTGAGGAAATCCCCGAGCTTCCCTGGTCACCGCTAATTCCAAGCGGCCATGGTACACCGGTGCTCATTCTTCCGAGTGGGCCCGCAGACCGATTTGAGACGGCTAGTCTGATGATTCAACAGGCAATTCACGCCGCGCAAGAGCGTATCTGGATATCCAGTCCCTACTTTGTGCCAGATGAGGGGGTGCTGGCGATGCTTAAACTAGCCTCGTTAAGCGGAGTAGAGGTGAAAATCCTGATTCCCGAACGTCCAGATAACCTTCTAACCTACTTTGCGGCCTATGCCTTTCTCGATTCGCTTCTCGAGGCGGGGGTCGAGGTCTATCGCTACGAGGGGGGCTTCTTACATGGCAAAGCCTTTTTGGTTGACGAAATCGGTGCGGCAGTGGGTACCGTTAACCTCGACAACCGCTCCTTTCGACTCAACTTCGAGGTGACGGCGATGGTGATGGACGCCGACTTTGCCGCCGAGGTTGATGCGATGTTCAAGGCGGATTTCGCGCGGGCACGGCAGATGCAGCCAGAAGAGATCAGCGATAAGCCGCTTTGGCATCGGGTGGCGGCTCGAGCGGCCTATTTGTTTGCGCCGGTCTTATGAGTGTGCTTGATCACTCTATTGCCCGCTGGCCTGTGATTTTGCATTCAAGTCTTCGCTTTGGAGTTTCAGGCCATGATGAAAGCCCCTCGTGCAATACTCAATCCAGATAGTAAACTTCAGGCAACCTCTCGGTTTTAAGCTGAAATAAAATGAACAGTTGAAGAAAAGGTAATGCGATTCACCGAGTTGGCTCGGGCTGGTGTGGTAACTGTACGCCATTAAACTCGTTAGGGTCTGGTACAACCGTAACGAGATCTGTGCAACGGCTGTTGACTCTGTGACGAGCAGGCTATTGGACGCCTCCGATTCGTTGACTGCGCAGATTCCCTAGGAGAGGGTCTTAGTTAATGAAGAAGATATTGTTGCGCAGACCAAGACAACCTTACGGTGGTTGACAGTAGTATGTAGCTGGCTGAACAAGGCCATTGCATTCGCATGCGGATTCAAGGGCTTCAGGTGATGGCGCAATTTTTCCGGGAGTGCGCGTCTAAGAATGCGCTTTTCACACTCACGTCAAATTACCATTATTCTTATGTCAGGAAAGTAGGTGTTAGTGTGAAGCAATTTCATTGAAAAAGTCTGGGTTATTCCGAATCGTCGCCAGTACCTTAGCGGCTAGCCCCGTAGGATTATTACGTTTGCCTTCCCAGCTTTTGATCGTATCCACGCTGGTTCCCATTGCGCTGGCAAATTCCGCCTGAGAAACATTGAGCTTGGTACGAATGGCTTTTACATCGGCTACTTCATGGCGTGCTGTGCGGCTAGCCTCAGTGTTGCCCTGATTAATCTGGGTATACGGATTTAATGGTTGATGGGGCACCTTCACCCCATCAATCTGATACCACCCTCAGATGGTTGATAGATCGACTCCGTAGTTGAGTTCCTCTGCGAAGTCCGGCAGTCCGTAACCGATGGTTTTCTTGTAGAAAGGAGAGACCTTCGCAGTCGGTGCCTTCTTCTTGTGCTTCGTGGTGTAGAGCATTCGTGCCCGCATCACCTCGAAGGAGTAACCGCGCCCTTCACGGTTCTTGTCCTTGGCCAGTCGGTTGATGGACTCCGTGTAAGCGTTGGTGACGGGCATGTCCGTCTCGAAGTAGGTCATGGTCTCTTCGCGCCAGTTTCCCACTGCCCTGACCAGATCGCTCCAGACTTCCTTTTGGCCCTTCGGGATGGTGGCTATCCACTCGTCCAGGGCGGCTTCTGCCTGGAGCCGTGTGGTGGCGTCCCAGATGCCGTAGAAGCGCTCCTTGTGCTCGTAGGCGGCCAGCAGTTGCGGGAACGCGCCTGTCCAGGTCTCCATGATGAGGCGCTCCCGGTCTGAGACTTCGTGAGCGCGTTTCAGCAGGATTTTCCGGTCTCCCTTGAGAGTCCGGCTCTGGGACGGTTTCAGCTCCTTTCTGAGGCCCTTGCGCACTCTCTCTAGGGCATCGTTGGCCATGCGCACCACATGGAACTTATCGACCACGATACGGGCCTGGGGCAGCACAGCCTTGACCGCTGCCCGGTAGGG
>NZ_PINZ01000048.1:0-23695 GCF_002810305.1 Halomonas sp. 141 | reverse complement strand
AACAACCAGGGGGAACGCGATCTGCGAATGACCAAGGTCCAGCAGAAAATCTCGGGCTGTTTCCGCTCCTGGGAGGGGGCGGAGATCTTCTGCCGGATGCGCAGCTTCCTCTCGACCGCCGTCAAGCAAGGGGTGGCGGCGCATACCGCACTGGAGCAACTGTTTGCGGGTGATGTGCCAGCCTTCATGCAGCAAGAAGCCCCGACTCAGCCAACCGGTGCTGAATAGTTACTTTTGATAGACCCATACAGAGGAAGCAGCATGGAGCAGCAGGAGTCACCGCGCTGGTGGGCGGTGGTCGCCGTGATGATCGGCATCTTTTTACTGGTAACCGCCGAGCAGCTGCCCATTGGGCTGCTCTCGCAGGTTGCCGCAGACATGGGCGTGACCCCCGGCATGGCCGGATTGATGGTTACCGTGCCGGGAGTAGTGGCGGCGTTTTCTGCCCCCTTGCTGCCGGTGGCCGTCGGCCGTCTGGACCGCCGCATCATGCTGACGCTGATGATGGTGGTGATGGTCATTGGCAGCCTGCTGTCGGCCCTGGCCACGACCTTTATCTTTCTCCTGGCCGCCAGGGTGCTGGTGGGGATGAGTATTGGCGGTTTCTGGGCCATTGCTGGCAGCATTGCGCCGCGCCTGGTGCCGGCGCATCAGGTGGCCCGTGCCATGACCATCATCTTCGGAGGCGTGGCGGCAGCCTCGGTGCTGGGCGTGCCTTTGGGGACCCTGCTGGGGGATGCCAGCCACTGGCGGGTGGCCTTCGGCGCCCTTGGCGGCTTGAGCCTGCTCACCGCCGTGGCGCTATGGGTGTGGTTGCCGCCGCTTCCACCCCGGGAGCCGGTGCGCTTGCGCATGCTGGCGCAGCAGCTGCAAAACCGAGGCGTTCGGGTCGCCGTGCTGACCACCGGTCTGGTGGTGGTTGGGCACTTCGTGGCGTACACCTTTATCAGCCCAATCCTGCAGGAGATCAGCGGCGTGGCCCAGCGGCATGTAGGCAGCCTGCTACTGCTCTATGGGGCGGCAGGCATTCTGGGCAATATCGCCGCTGGGGCTTTTGCCGGGCGCCATCCTTATCGGGCGGTGTTGGTCATCCCCAGCCTGCTGCTGGTGGTAGTCGGGCTGTTTCCGCTGCTGGGCGTGCAACCGACCAGCGGTGTGCTGCTGCTGATGCTGTGGGGCGCCGTGTTTGGCAGCGTCTCGGTCAGTATCCAGACCTGGATTCTGCGCACGGCCCCCAATACCGAAGCCGCCACGGCGCTGATGGCGTTTGTCTTCAATATGTCGATTGGCCTGGGCGCCATGGTGGGCGGTCAGGTGGTGGACAGCACCAGCCTGCCGGTGACCATGTGGGCATCGGCGGGGCTGTTCCTGCTGGGGATGCTGCTGGTATGGCGCACCCCCGCGCGCATCGTGGGGGAAAAGCACCGCTAGCCGTCAGGCAAAAAAATGCCCCCGCGTGTGCGGGGGCAGTCATCACAGCGCGAGTGCGCGGTATCAGGGGCGCTCGATGGCCAGCGCCACCCCTTGCCCACCACCGATACACAGGGTGGCCAGGCCCTTCTTGGCATCGCGGGCGATCATTTCGTGGAGCAGCGTGACCAGCACGCGGCAGCCGGAGGCGCCGATGGGGTGGCCAATGGCAATGGCGCCGCCGTTGACGTTGACCTTCGAGGTATCCCAGCCCAGCTCCTTGTTGACCGACAGCGCCTGAGCCGCGAAGGCTTCGTTGGCTTCGACCAGGTCCAGGTCATCCAGGCTCCAGCCCGCTTTTTCCAGGCAGCGGCGGGTGGCCGGTGCCGGGCCAATGCCCATGATGGCCGGGTCGACCCCTGCGTTGGCGTATGCGGCAATGCGTGCCAGCGGCTCCAGGCCCAGCTCTTTGGCTTTTTCAGCGGAGCACAGCATGACCACGGCAGCACCATCGTTGAGCGATGAAGCGTTGCCGGCTGTCACGGTGCCATCTTTCTTGAAGGCAGGGCGCATGCCGCCCAGCTTGTCGGCAGACACTTCGCGCGGGTTTTCGTCAGTATCAAAAACCACCGGGTCGCCTTTACGCTGGGGGACTTCCACCGGCACGATCTGGCCTTTGAACTTGCCCTCTTTGATGGCGGCGGCGGCTTTTTGCTGCGAAGCGGCGGCAAATTCGTCCATCTCTTCCCGGGTGATGGCGTATTTTTCGGCCAGGTTTTCGGCGGTGATGCCCATGTGGTAGTTGTTGAACGCGTCCCACAGGCCGTCGTGGACCATGGAGTCGATGGCTTTCCAGTCGCCCATGCGCTGGCCGTTACGCGAATTCGGCAGGATGTGCGGGGAGGCTGACATGTTTTCCTGGCCGCCTGCCAGGATGATCTCGGCATCGCCACAGCGAATGGCCTGAGTGGCCAGGTGCAGCGCCTTGAGGCCGGAGCCACAGACCTTGTTGATGGTCATGGCCGGCACGCTCTCTGGCAGGCCTGCCTTGATGGCGGCCTGGCGAGCGGGGTTTTGGCCAACGCCTGCGGTCAGTACCTGACCCAGCAGCACTTCATCGATCTGTTCAGGAGCCACGCCCGTCGATGCCATGATGTCTTTGATGACCAGCGCGCCCAGGTCGCTGGCAGGAATACCGGCAAGTGAACCGCCAAATGAGCCTACAGCTGTGCGGCGAGCCGCCACAATGACCACGTCTTGCATACATTGACTCCTTGAGTGAGTGTTGCATCGTTCCTATGGCAGATAGACGTGTCGCCTATCTCTTGTTATTAGCGACGTTACTGCGTGTCGTGTCAGGCTTGGCTACCAGCATAGGGGAAGGTTGTGCATTGCGGCAATACGCTTTTTTTGGCAAATAAAAACGGGCCGATCAACGGCCCGCTGGAAACATCGTTTCTGAACTGTCGTTTCTCAATGCATGCGTCTTACGCCAGCTGTACCGGTATGGCATTGCTGGTGTGGCTGACGTGGTTGCCTTCCTGCAGGTAGACCAGCGCGGGCTGGTGCTGCTCCACTTCGGCTTCGGAGTAGTGGGCGTAGCTGCAGATGATGATGCGGTGCCCAGGCGAGGCCAAATGCGCCGCCGCGCCGTTGATGGAGATCAGCCGTGAGCCTTCCTCGCCGCGAATGGCGTAGGTGGTGAAGCGTTCGCCGTTCTCCACGTTGTAGATCTGGATCTGTTCGTTTTCGCGGATCCCGGCCATGTCCAGCAGCTCGCCGTCGATGGCGCAGGAGCCTTCGTAGTTGAGCACGGCGTGGGTGACGCGGGCCATGTGCAGCTTGGCCTTGAGCATGATGGTATGCATGAAAACTCCTGGATGACGAGCCAGCCTAACGGCTAGCTCCGGGCAGCCTTGGGTAGCTGCACACTGATGTTATCGATAAGCCGTGCCGGGCCGAGTTTGGCAGCCGCCAGCAGAACGGCCTGGTGGGTGGACGGCGTGACCGGGCTGAGTTCGGTGTCACGCAGCTCCAGATAGTCGGGCGTAAAGCCGGCATCATACAGCGCAGCCTTGCCGCGTTGTAGTACCTGTTCGGTGGGTTCGCCTTGCCCCAGCGCCTCGCGTAATGCGCACAGCGTGCGATATAGCGCAGGCGCCTGGGCGCGCTCTTCGGCACTGAGATAGCCATTGCGCGATGACAGGGCCAGACCGTCCTCGGCACGCACGATGGGCACGCCCAGAATCTCGATGGGCATGTGCAGGTCGGCGACCAGCTTGCGGATCACCGCCAGCTGCTGATAGTCCTTTTCGCCAAAGCAGGCGACATCGGGCTGAACCAGGTGGAACAGCATACTGACCACCGTCGAGACGCCATCGAAGTGGCCAGGGCGTGACCCGCCGCATAGCCCTTCGCCCACCACCGGCACGTGAACGCGGGTTTGTGCCGCCAGGCCATTGGGGTAGAGCGCGCTCACCGTGGGGGCGAACAGAACATGGCAGCCTGCCTCGGTGAGCTGGGCCTGGTCCGCCTCGAAGGTGCGCGGGTAGGCATCCAGGTCTTCACCCGGGCCAAACTGCATCGGGTTGACGAACAGGCTGGAGACCACCACGTCCGCGTGCTGCCGGGCAGTGGCCACCAGGGCCAGGTGACCGGCATGCAGGTTGCCCATGGTGGGCACCAGCGCAATACGCTGCCCCTGGCGCCGGTATTCGCGCAGCATGGCGCGTAGTTCGTTGATATCTCGCAAAGTGCGCATAGGAAATTCGCAATGACTCGCTTAGAAGCAGTGTTCCGTGGCGGGGAAGGTGCGGTGCTTGACCGCCTGATGGTACGCTTCGAAGGCCCCTTGAATGGAGCTGGCCTCGCTCATGAAATTCTTCACGAAACGCGGCGTGCGGCCATGGGTAACCCCTAGTACATCGTGCATCACCAGAATCTGACCATCGGTGTCCGGCCCTGCGCCAATGCCGATGACGGGTACATCCAGCGCTTCGGTGACGGCTTTGCCAAGGCTGGCAGGCACGCACTCGAGCAAAATGACCGAGGCTCCGGCCTCTACCAGTACCCTGGCATCCTCGATGATCTGCGCCGCCTGTTCGGCTTCGCGGCCCTGCACCTTGTAACCGCCCAACTGATAGACGGTTTGCGGGGTCAGGCCCAGGTGGGCGCATACCGGAACGCCCCGGCGTGTCAGCTCGCGAATGCCGTCGGCCATCCAGGCTTCGCCTTCCACCTTGACCAGCTCGGCACCGGCGCGCATCAGCGCCGCGCCATCCTGCAGCAGTTGCGTGGTGGTGGCATTGCTCATGAAGGGCAGGTCGACCATGAGCAGGCTGTGTCCCTTGCCCCGCGCGGCACAGCGGGTGTGGTAACAGATGTCGTCGATGGTGACGGGGAGCGTGCTGCTGTGACCTTGCAGCACCATGCCCAACGAATCACCGACCAGCAGCACATCGACACCAGCGGCGCTGGCGGCATGGGCAAAAGAGGCATCGTAGGCGGTCAGGCAACTGAACGTTTCGCCGGCGCGCTTATAGGCTTGCAGCGTGCTCAGGGTAACGGTTTTCATGGCGTGCTCTCGTTGTTTCTTCATGGGGTCGAGGGCATGGCTGAACGTCAGCGCTGCTCGACCGTTATTATCGCGGCATCCCTGCGTGTGCGAAGGGGTTTAACCGGCAATTGTCACCTGAATGCGGGCATGGTGTCGAGATTTGTGTCAGACGCTAGCCGTCGAGGGGGCGGCCGTATTGGGTAAGCGACGGATGTCGTCCAGCGGAAGTGTCGATGCCCAGTGGTCGAGCGGCTGCCCATGTAGGGTGAGCGATGGCTCCAGCGTGCTGGCAAGCTCTGCCAGCGGCACCAGTACGAAGGCGCGCAAGTGCATTTGCGCATGGGGTACGGTCAAGCGCGGCCATTGGCAGTGCTGTGACCCATAGAGCAGCAGGTCCAGGTCCAGGGTGCGGGGGCCCCAGTGGCGCAAACGCCGCCGCCGATGGCGCTGCTCGAGCGCCTGTAGCTGATCCAGCAGAGCCAGCGGCGAGAGGCGGGTTTCCAGGCAGGCTACGGCATTGATGAAGTCAGGCTGGTCCTGGGGGCCTATCGGCGGGGTGGCGTAGAGCGAAGAGTGGCCCAGCATCTGGCACAGGGGCAGCTCGGCCAGCGCCTCCAGGGCCCGAGTGAGCTGCCCCTTGGGGTCGTCCAGATTGCTGCCCAGGCCAATATAAGCGCGTACCGGGCTCACGCTTCGCCCTTGCGAGATTTACGCTTTTTCTTGCGCCGCCGGTCGCCCTGGCTTGCCGGGTCGCTGCCGACTTTTTGCAGCAAGCGCAGCTGTTCGTGTTCGTCCCCTTTTTGGAAGGCCGTCCACCAGTCGCCCAGGCCACGCGGGATCTCGCCCGCCTGCTCACGGAGCAACAGCAGGTCGTAGGCTGCCCGAAAACGTGGATGCTCGCGGGTCTGGAAGGCGCGCTTGCCCCGCCGCATGGGCAGGCGTGATTGCAGCTCCCAGATTTCCCGCATGGGAATACCGAAGCGCTTGGGAATCGACGTATGCTGCAACTGGCGTGAGACGACCTGCTGGGCGGCGTTTTGCAGCGCGGGCACTGGGGGCATGCCATCGCGTTCGAGCTCTGCCTGACGATGCACCACCGGTGCCCACAGGAACGCCGCCAGCAGAAACGCGGGCGTGACCGGGCGATCTTCGGCAATGCGTTTGTCGGTATTGATCAGCGCTTGCTCGATCAACTCCTCTGCCCAGGCGGCATCGGCCATGGCCTCTTCGGCTTCCGGGAAGAGCATGCCGAACAGGTTGTAATGGCTCAGCAGGCGGAAGGTAATCAGCCCATGGCCGGACATGAACAGCTTGAGCACTTCGTCGAACAAGCGTGCCGGAGGAATGTTCAGCAGCAGCGGCGCCAGGTCGTACATCGGCGCTTCGGTGGCCGATTCGATGGTGAAGTCGAGCTTGGCAGCAAAACGGACCGCCCGCAGCATCCGCACCGGATCTTCCCGATAGCGCGTGGCAGGGTCTCCGATCAGGCGCAGAGTGCGTGAATCGATGTCCTGCGCGCCGTTGGCGAAGTCGTGAATGGTGAAGTCGGCAATGTTGTAATAGAGCGCATTGACCGTGAAGTCACGCCGTAGCGCATCCTCCTCGATACTGCCCCATACGTTGTCGCGCAGCAGCAAGCCATCGTCGGACTGATGGGCAATGTGATCGCCGTGCTCGTCCTGCGGCTTGCCGCGGAAGGTAGTCACCTCGATGACCTCACGACCAAAGCGCACATGCACGATACGGAAGCGACGGCCGATCAGACGTGAGTTGCGAAACAGGTCACGCACCTGCTCCGGCGTGGCGTTGGTGGCCACGTCGAAATCCTTGGGCATCTTGCCCAGCAGCGCATCACGAATGCAGCCACCCACCAGGTAGGCATCGTAGCCAGCACCATTGAGGCGATAGAGCACCTTCAGCGCGGCTTCACTGATTTGCTTACGAGAAACGGGGTGCTCGGAGCGCGGAATAATGCGTGGGCTGAGCGCGTTGTCAGCGCTCTCTGGGGAATCGAGCAGTGATTTCAAGTGCTCTCCCGGACGATGTAATAAACGGGTAAATCCTTTAAACATGCGGCGATATCGACTCGCAAGGGTATCGATCAAGGCGTTGAGTGTATCCGACCCCCGATAGCTTGCAAAGCGCCGAGGCGGCGTTTGGACGGTAACAGGTGACAAATGCGGAAAGGGGAGGCTACATGAGCCTCCCCCTACTAAGCAGACAATCAGCATCCATGCTGCTGTTTTTATTCATGATGGCACATCGCCCTGAATACGCACCGCAGTCGGTAGGCGTAAGAACCACTCTGATTCCGACCGCCTCGTATTCAAAACAATAATCCAACCGCGAACTTTTCTCTCCCGGCGAATTGTTATTGGCTCCGGGGGTGTACACCTATGCTGCTGTTATTGTTGTTTGGGTGCAGCTTGTTGTGTACGTCGCGTCCTTTTTGGGCACTTGTAGATTGCTGTTGTTTTTGTTGTCGCATCAGGGGCTGCGCCGTGTTTGCAAACCCTGTGCTTACAAGTAGTGAGACTCAAGCCTGTTGTTCTTGTTAGTACCGTTATCTCTGCCTGGCCCTGTTGTTCTTGTTGTGGCTCAGGTGGGGGCGGCGTCATGTTGTTTTTGTTGGCGACTGCCGCGTGGCCCAGTTTGTTCTTCTTGCTGAGTAATATTGCACTCGCTGTGCCACCTATCAGATAACTTTTAGTTTTCATGCGCTTGGCAATTTTCAGGCGGGTCGGGGAACTTATCCGCACAGGAAGTGTTACCCCGAAATTGCCCTTTTTGCCGAGTCGTTGTGTGGGAAGGTAACAGTGAAGGGGTAACGGTTTTTGGATAATTCTTATGCAAATCAATCTATTGGACGTTAGTCTTATTATCGACTTAAGTTTATCGGCGTGTCGTTTTTTTACGGGGAATTCCTAGCCGTTGACGCCTTTCCCAGAGGTTCTTGCGGCTGATGCCCAGCTTCTGTGCCAGCTCCGTTTCGCTCATCTGGTCCTGATGCTCCAGCACGAAGTGCTGAAAATAGTCCTCCAGAGAGAGGTCGTCCTCGTTGGGTTCCGGTTCACCGTCGCTGGCAGGAGCCGTGGGTGTGACGCTGGCGGTGGGGGACGGCGCCGGGCGGTTGGTCACTGGACCAAGCCCCAGGTCGTCAGGATGGATCAGATGCCCCTCGGCCAGAATGACGCCGCGCTCCAGGGCATTTTCCAGCTCGCGCACGTTACCGGGCCATGGGTAGTCGCGCAGGTCCTGGCGTGCCGCCCGTGAAAGCCTCAGCCCCGGCCGCTCATGTCGCTTGCACGCTTTCTCCAGCAGAATGTCGGCAATCTTCAGCACGTCATCCTCGCGCTCCCGCAGCGGCGGCAGGGCAATCTGCATGACGTTCAGGCGGTAGTAGAGGTCGAGCCGGAATTCGCCGCTCCTGGAGAGGGCGCGCAGGTCCCGGTGGGTGGCGGCAATCAGGCGCACATCCACGTGGCGTGTTTCGACCGAGCCAATCTTGCGGATCTCGCCCTCTTGCAGCACCCGCAAGAGCCTGGCTTGGGCGTCCAGCGGCAGTTCACCAATTTCATCCAGAAACAGCGTCCCGCCGTCCGCGGCTTCCACCAACCCGGTGCGGGCGGCGCTGGCGCCGGTAAAGGCTCCCTTTTCATGGCCAAACAGTTCGGACTCGATCAGAGTTTCGGGGATCGCCGCGCAGTTCACGCAGATCAACGGTGCCTTGGCACGCTTGCTTTGTTGATGAATGGCGCGGGCGACCAGCTCCTTGCCGGTGCCGGACTCGCCCTGGATCAGCACGGTCACATCGGCGGGCGCCGTTTTGCGAATGCGCGTATAGACCTGCTGCATGGCGCTGCAATCACCGATCATCGTCTGCCTGCCACCGCCATCGTCGGTGATGTCCGGGGGAGTACCCTGCTGCATGGATTGCTTGTGCAGAATGCGCTCGACGGTTTCCAGCAGTTCGGTATGGTCAAAGGGCTTGGCCACGTAATCTACGGCGCCCTGCTTCAAGGCATCCACCGCCGAGCGCATGCTGGCATAGCTGGTCATGATGAGCACCGGGGCCGGGGCGGCCAGGGCGATCAGCGCCGTGCCCGGTTCCCCAGGCAGGCGCAGATCGCTGATCACCAGATCGAAGTCGCTGGGGGGGAGCTCGCGGGCTTCCTCGACGCTGGCGGCCTCGCTGACGCGATAGTCATGACGCTCCAGCAGGCGCTTGAGGGCGCTGCGAATAATCGCTTCATCTTCAACAATCAGTATCCGGGGCATGGGGCAAGTGATCATCCTGTCGGTAAAGCGGGAGCCATAGCGTGATGGCCGTGCCGCGAGGCTGTCCGGGAGGTGGCGAAGCCACTTCTATGTTGCCTTGGTGCTCATTGATGATTTGATATGCCAACGATAACCCAAGCCCGGTACCTTCGCCTGCCGGTTTCGTGGTGGTGAACGGTTCGAACAGCCGGTGTTTGACGCTGTCGTCGATGCCGTGGCCGTCGTCGGTCACGCGCCACCAGGCGTGGTTGGCCTGGTGGCCAGCCTCGATCACCACGCTGCCTTGCGGGGCACAGGCATCCTTGGCATTGCTCAGCAGGTTGACCATCACCTGGGTCAGCCGCTGGGCGTCACCACGCACCACAATGTCATCCGCGCACGCATTGGTAAAGCGCACATCCTCCCCTGAGCGGGCCAGGTGGATCAAGTGCAAGGCATCGTCGCTGACGCTGGCCAGGGCGACCGGAGCGGCGGGCTGGGGCAGGGCAGCTCGGCCGCCATGGGCAAAGCCGACCAGCGAGTTGACGATGCGGGTTACGCGCTGGGTCAGCTGTTGGATCTGGTCGGCGGTTTCCAGCAGTGCTGGGTCCTCGGTGTCGTAGCGCAGGTTTTGGGCCAGCGATGAGATGCCGGTAATCGGGTTGCCGATCTCATGGGCCACGCCGGCGGCCAGTTGGCCAATCGAGGCCAGCCGCGCGGCGTGCACGAGTTCCTCTTCCAGCCACTTCATCTCGGTGTGGTCTTCGACCAGCACCACGCTGCCGCCACGGCTGTCATGGCCACTCAGAACCGCTTTATGCAGGGTGAGAAAGTAGTCCTTGCCGTGCAGCGAGACGGCCTGCTTGTAAAGCGGGGTCTGGTCTGCTTCCAGTACGCTGCCCAGCAGTTCCGGCCAGGGTGCGGGCAGGCTGTCGCGGCGTGAGCCGATCACGCTGTCTCCACTGATACCCGAGAGCTGCGACAGCGCCTGATTCCACATCAGGAGTTCGTCGTCGTCACCCAGTACGCAGAGCCCGACGGGGAGATACGCCAGCGTCTGGCGGTGGTGGCGGCGCAGACCGTCCAGTTCGCGGGCCAGCCCGGTCAGCCGTGAACGGTAGGCTTCCAGGCGGCTTTCGACGAAGTGAATGTCGTCGGTGACCGGTGCATCGTCGTGGCGATAGGGCAGGTAGCGGTCCACGATGTCGCGCGCCACCGAAGGCCCCATGAGCCCGGACAAGTTGGCCTGGATACGATCACGCAGGCGGCGCAGTGCGTAGGGGCGGCGCTCCTGAGGTGTCAGGTTGAGCGCCTTCAGGGCGCGACTGACCTCACGGCCAGCGGCTTCCTCGCCCAGCGCCTGGGCCAGGTGTGCGGTGAAATCACCGGCGGTGGCGGCCTCCAGCGGCAGGCGCTTGGAACGAATGACCGCGTCCACCGAGCAGGCCTCGGCAGACGAGCTTTCGCCTTCGGACATGCGCGTGAACAGCGATACCACCATCAGCAGAACGATATTGATGGCCAGCGAGATCAGCGTGACGCTGAACCAGGCAGGGTCATCGGCGCTCATCAGCGGGGTGAAGGGCAGGGCGGGCAGCGGGGTGTTGAGCAGCAGGGGCAGCCAAAGCCCCCACAGCCAGATGACGATGCCGCCGACCAATCCCGCCAGGGTGCCCTTGCGATTGGCGCCGGGCCAGTAGAGCAGCGCCAGCATGCCCGGCAGGCACTGGGCCATGCCCACGAAGGCGGCCAGCCCCAGGCTGGTGAGGGAGTGATAGCGGCCCAGGCTTTCGGCGAACAGCCAGCCACCGGCAATCACCGCGACCACCAGCGCGCGACGTAGCCACAGCAGCCAGCCATAGAGGTCGCTGCGCGCTTCCGGCGGCCGGGCTACGAGCACCAGGTGATTCAGCACCATGCCCGACAGCGCCAGCGCAATCATCATCATGGTACCGCTGGCTGCGGCCAGGCCGCCGATGAAAGCCAGCGCACCGACCCACCAGTGCTCGGTCATCAGATAGGCGGCGTAGGCCGCGACGGGCACGTCGGGCTGGGTCGATTGGGCTGCCCATAAGATCAGCGGGACGGGCAGCGCCATCAGCAGCAGAAACAGTGGCAGTGACCAGCTGGCCTGAAGCAGAGTGTGCCGTGAGAGGCTTTCGGCGAAGGTGATCTGAAACAGGTGCGGCATCAGGAAAGCGGCGGCAAAAAACAGCAGCAGCAGGGTTCTCCACTGTGGCGCTTCCAGCTGCGGGGTGGCGGCCTGCACGGCGGCCCCTGGGCCTTCCAGCCAGCGCTGCAGGTCCTGGGGGCCATCGAACACCCACCACAGCGCAATCACGCCAAGCCCCAGCATGGCCAGCAGCTTGATCACCGATTCGAAGGCAATCACGGTCAGCAGCGTATCGTGGCGCTGGCGGTGGCTATGGCGGGCACCAAACAGCACCGCGCAGGCAGCGATGGCGGCGCAGAGCAGCAGCGTGACGCCCCCGCTGTAATGGCTACCCGAGAGCAGCGCAATGGTGTCGCTGAGAGTCTGCACCTGAATGCCCAGCAAGGGCAGGACGGCCGCCAGGCTCAGCAGCGTGACCAGCGTACCGGCCCAGCGTGACCGATAGCGGAACGCAAACAGGTCGGCCAGAGAGGAGAGCTGGTAAGTGCGGGTGATACGCTGGATGGGCACCAGCAGTACCGGTGCCAGCAAGAAGGCACCGGCCGCGCCCAGGTAGTAGGCCAGGTAGCCGAAACCGGCTTTGGAAGCCATCTCGACGCTGCCGTAGACCGCCCAGGCGCTGGCATAGACCCCTAGCGCCAGGGTGTAGACCATGGGGTGACGCGTGACCCGAATAGGTACCCAGCCGCGCTCGACGGCCATGCCGCAGGCCAGCAGCAGGCCAAGATAGCCCAGGCCCAGCAGGGCAACCCCCGCTAGCTCAACGCTCATCCAGCTTCCTCTTCTGTTCGAGCCATAGGGTCAGGGCGATCAGGCCACCCCAGATGGCGAAAGGGCGATACCAGGCCGTGTCCGGGTCGCCCCAGCCGTTCATGAACAGAGGCGATAGCAGATAGCCGCCAAACACCAGAAACAGCATGATGCGGTAAACGTACATGTCAGGACTCCTCGGGCGTGGGCCGGTGGGCGTGGGGCGTCAGGCGCTCGGGCGACCAGTGGGCAATGGCCCACTGCAGTTGAGTGTCGACTGGCTCGCTTGCCAGGGTTGCCGGGGGCGCCTGGTCGAGCAGCGTGAGCGCCTGGTGGAGCTGGCGGCGCACGGCGTCTGGTGCATCGGCCAGCGGCGGGGCCAGGTTCTGCTTGGAGAGCTTCTGACCATCCGCAGATACCACCAGCGGCAGGTGCAGGTAGCGCGGCGTGGCATAGCCCAGTGCCGCTTGCAGCTGGCGCTGCCAGGGGGTGTTGTCGAGCAGGTCGTAGCCGCGCACGATATCGGTGATGGCCTGGTCTGCATCATCGACCACGACCGCCAGCTGATAGGCCCACAAGGCATCCTTGCGCTTGAGCACCACGTCGCCCAGCGCCGCCGGGTCGAACTGCTGGCGACCAAACAGGCGGTCCTGCCAGACGACAGGGCGCTGGCCGAGGTCGCTGCGCAGCCGCCAGGCAATAGGTTTGGTCGCGTCGCGCACGCCGTCTCGGCACCAGCCAGGATAGACGTCGAAATCCTGCCACTGCTTTCTCGAACAGCTGCAGGGGTAGGCGAGGCGCTGGGTGATCAGCTGCTCCAGCGCTCGCTGATAGGCGTCTGAGCGGGTGTGCTGCCAGCAGACCGCTTCGTCCCAATACAAGCCGAACCTTTCCAGCTGCTGCAGGATGGTGCAGTCGGCGCCGTCTGGGCAGCGTGGCGGGTCGATGTCTTCTATGCGTACCAGCCATTGGCCACCGGCGGCACGGGCGTCCAGATAGCTACCCAAGGCGGCCACCAGTGAGCCCAGATGCAAAGGGCCGGAGGGCGTAGGGGCAAAACGCCCTCGATAGGAAGCGGTAGCGGTCATGGCAACCCGTTTCTGGCAATCAAAGAGCACAAGCGTGGAAAGACACAAGATGACAAACAAAAACGGGCACCTCAAGGGTGCCCGTCAGCGGCCGTCACTCATGTTGCGGTGGCCGCGGTGTCAACCGCCCAGCTGCTTCTCTTTCAGCTCGGCCAGCGTTTTGCAGTCGACGCACAGCGTGGCCGTCGGGCGTGCTTCGAGGCGGCGAATACCGATCTCGACCCCGCAGGCCTCGCAGAAGCCATAGTCGTCTTCATCGATCTTTTCGATGGTTTCGTTGATCTTTTTCAGCAACTTGCGCTCACGATCCCGAGTGCGCAATTCCAGGCTGAAGCCTTCTTCCTGGGTCGCGCGGTCGGCGGGGTCGGCGTAGTTATTGGCGTCTTCCTGCAGGTGGCGTACGGTACGATCCACCTCTTCCATGAGGTCCTGTTTCCAGTCCAGAAGCAGCTGGCGGAAGTGCGCGAGCTGCTTCTCGTTCATATACTCTTCACCCGGTGCCGGCTCGTACGGGATGAAGGACTTGGACGCTTCCGATTTCTTTTCCGCTACTGGCATGGGAGTGCCCCTTACGTTGTGACTACTGAACGTTGTGACTGCTGATCGACCATGTGCGTGTGTCACGATCGCACGCCAAAGGGGTGCTTGTTTAGCTGAAAATTAGCTGTGATGCAAGCATAATAGTGCGTTTTCGACCATGGTCCTACATCTTGTACGCCATGGGTCATGTTTTGACTACTGCTAGGAAAAGGAACCGTTATGGCCTGGAATACGCGTGTGGAACACGTCGCACCTTTTCGCGTGATGCACTTATTGGAAATGGCGCAGGCGCGTGAGGCGGCGGGTCATGATGTCATCCACCTGGAGGTAGGAGAGCCCGATTTTGCCACCCCAGCCCCCATCGTGGCGGCAGGGCAGCAGGCGCTAGCGGAAGGCCGTACACGCTATACACCGGCGGCGGGGCTGGCCTCACTGCGTGAAGCGATTGCCGACCATTATGCCCAGCACTTTGGGGCAACGGTGGACCCGGCGCGGATTCTGGTGACCCCCGGCGCGTCCGGTGCCCTGCTGCTGGCCAGCCAGCTGCTGGTGGAAAGCGGTCAGCGCGTGCTGATGGCCGACCCCAATTACCCGTGCAATCGCCACTTCATGGCGCTGGCCGGTGCCCACATCGACAGCGTACCGGTGGGTCGTGACAGCGGCTGGCAGCTGACCGCACCGCTGGTCGAACGTCACTGGCAGCCCGATACGCGGCTGGCGATGCTGGCCACGCCTTCCAACCCCACCGGGCATACGCTCAGCGCTACCGCGCTAAGGGAGGTCATGCAGACGGTGGCCGCCAAGGGCGGCGATCTCATCGTCGACGAAATCTATCAGGGGCTGAATTACGACGATGCCCCGCTGTCGGCTCTGTCGCTATCGGAGAATGCGTTTGTGGTGAACAGCTTTTCCAAGTACTTCGGCATGACGGGCTGGCGGCTGGGGTGGCTGGTGGCGCCCGAGCAGGCGGTCGAGCCACTCACGCGGCTGGCGCAGAACGTGTTTCTGGCTGCGCCGACGCCCTCCCAGCATGCGGCGCTGGCGGCCTTCACGCCGGAGTGTCGCGATATTCTCGAAACCCGTCGGGCCACCCTCAGGCAGCGGCGTCAGGTGTTGCTGGATGGCCTGGCGGCGCTGGGGCTGGCGCCGGACCTGCCACCCCAGGGGGCGTTTTATGTATGGTTGGATATTGCTCGCTACAGCCGCGACAGCCAGGCCTTTTGCGAACGCCTGCTGCAAGAGGAGAACGTGGCCATCACTCCGGGGATCGACTTTGCCGTCCAGGGCGGAGAGCACCATGTGCGAATCGCGTTCACCAATGAAGTGCCCAGGCTTCAGGAAGCCATGGAGCGCCTGGCCCGCTTCTTAGGTCGCTTATGATGCACTACCCCACGCTGGTGCCGGGTACGCTGCTGCGCCGCTACAAGCGTTTTCTGGCCGATGTGCGGCTGGACAGCGGCGAAGAGGTGGTGGCGCACTGCCCCAATACCGGTTCGATGAAGGCGGTCAACGTGCCGGGGGCTCGGGTATGGCTATCGCCCAGCGACAACCCCAAGCGCAAGCTGGCCTGGACCTGGGAGTGGATTGCGCTGCCCCAGCCGGACGGCGCGCTGGCGCTGGCCTCGGTGCACACCGGGCGGGCCAATCGGTTGGTCGAGTCGGCCATACAGGCGGGAGACATCCCCCCTCTGGCAGACTACGCCACGCTGACGCGTGAGGTGAAAGTAGCCGATGCGCGGCTCGATTTTCGCCTCGACGACCCGGTGAAGGGGGCGGTCTATGTCGAGGTCAAGCAGGTAACGCTCAAGGAGGACGATGGCCACGGCTATTTCCCGGATTCGGTCAGTGAGCGTGGCACGCGGCATTTGCATCATCTGACGGCGCTGGCCCAGCAGGGTGAACGGGCGGTGCTGCTGTTTTGCGTCGCCCATGAAGGGATCGAGGACGTGGCTCCAGCGGCCCACATCGACCCCGTTTACGCGACCGCGCTGGCCGAGGCCATGGCGGCGGGCGTCGATGTGCTGGCCTACGGCATTCGTCTCGAGTGGCGCGACGCAGCGCCTTTCACTGCACGTTTGAACCGGGCGCTGACGGTGCGGGCCTAACGCTCGATGTAGAAGCGCTGGATAAAGCTGACCGGCTGCGGGGGCGCATTGCGGTCGTGGCGCACTTCCAGGTCGAAGCGCATGGGTTCGTCATGGCGCAGGCTGAACAGCGCAATGTGGTAGGTGGCATCGCCGTCGCGGACATTGCGAAAGCCGAGAGACTCCCCGGCGTCATTCAGTCCTCCTACGCTGCCCTGGACGTTGGCCATGACCGGGCGCGTCGTGCCATCGGGCTGGCGCTGGCGCACGGCCACGTTGACCAGCCCGTGCCCGGCGCTGCGCTGGATGCGGTGGGCTTGAGCGACTTCCGGGCTCAAGTGCCGCGTGGCGATGGCGCTGTAGTGAATTTCATAATCGCCCACTTCGACCCACTGTTCTGCCGTGGCCTGGGTCGACATCAGCAGCAGACCCAATAGTGTCAGCAGCGCGAGGCTGCGGCGCAGTCTTGCCATCGCCATGGCGGTTCTCCTCTACGATGGGCGGCGGCGAACCCTGAAAATGGCAATTTCGCCAAACAGATTCGGCCACCATTTGGATGTCCAGTGCCCTTTGTGGTCGCCCACGCCCACGGCGCGGTCCACGATCACCAGCCCCTTCTCGCCACAGAGATGCTCGAAGTCATTGAAGGTCGACAGGTGAATGTTGGGCGTGTCGTACCAGGCGTGGGGCAGCGACTTCGATACCGGCATGTAACCGCGCACCCCCAGGTGGACGCGGTGACGCCAGTAGGCAAAGTTGGGGAAGGTAATGATGCCTTCCTCCGCCACCCGCAGCATCTCATCGAGCATCTTGTCCGGGCGGCGCAGTGCCTGCAAGGCCTGCGTCATGATGACCTGGTCGTAGCTGTTGTCGCCGAAGCTGGCCAGGCCGTCGTCCAGGTTGTGTTCGATCACGCTGACCCCTTTGGCCACACACTGGGTGATGCCCTCCGGGTCGATCTCCAGCCCGTAACCGGAGACCTGTTTCTCGTTGGCCAGCCGCTCCAGCAGCGTGCCGTCGCCGCAGGCCAGGTCGAGGATACGGGCGCCGTGGGGCACCCAGTCATAGATCAATTCCAGGTCGGTGCGCATTAACGAGCCTCCTTCTTGGCGACGGCGTCGATCTTCAGCTCGCGAGCGACGCGACCCATGAAGGCACTGAACAGCGCGTGGTAGCGGGGTTCAGGCAGCAGGAAGGCGTCGTGGCCGTGAGGGGAGTCGATATTGGCATAGCTGACCGATTTGCCCGCCTGGGTCAGGGCATCCACCAGCTCACGGGAACGCGAGGGCGGGAAGCGCCAGTCGGTGGTGAAGCTGACGATCAGGAAAGGACATTGGGCCGGGGCCAGCGCCTGGGCAAGGTCGCCCCCGTGGCGGGCGGCAGGGTCGAAGTAGTCCAGCGCCTTGGTCATCAGCAGATAGGTATTGGCATCGAAGGCGGTGGAGAAAGTATCGCCCTGATAACGCAGGTAGGACTCCACCTGGAACTCGACATCGAAGCCGAAATTCAGGTCGTCGCTGCGCAGGTCGCGGCCAAACTTGCTGCCCATGGCGTCTTCGGAGAGGTAAGTGATATGACCGACCATCCGCGCCAGCTTCAGGCCCCGCCTGGGCACCGTGTCGTGCTCTGCGTACCAGCCGTCGAAGAACTCCGGGTCGGAGCGAATGGCCTGTCGAGCCACCTCGTTGAAGGCGATGTTCTGGGCCGACAGGCGTGGCGTGGCGGCAATGATCACCGCATTGGCCACCCGCTCCGGGTATGTGATGCTCCACTGCAGTACCTGCATGCCGCCCAGGCTGCCACCCACGGCCGCGGCCCAGCGCTCGATGCCCAGGTGGTCGGCCAGGCGCGCCTGGCTGGCCACCCAGTCGTTGACCGTGATCACGGGGAAGTCAGGCCCCCACTGGCGGCCAGTGTCTGGGTTATGGCTGACGGGGCCGGTACTGCCGTGGCAGCCGCCCAGGTTGTTCAACGACACCACGAAGAAACGGTTGGTGTCGATGGATTTGCCCGGGCCGATATGGGCATCCCACCAGCCGGGCTTGCGGTCCTCGGCAGAGTGGTAGCCCGCCGCATGGTGGTGGCCGGAGAGTGCGTGACAGATCAGTACCGCGTTGGAGCGCTCGGCGTTGAGCGTGCCGTAGGTTTCATAGATCAGCTCGTATTCTGGCAGCGTCTTGCCGCAGGCAAGCGGTAGCGGCGTATCAAATTTGGCAACGTGTGGTGTGACCAGACCCACGGAGTCCGCTGGCCGGTCAGCAAAAGCAAGAGTGTCTGAATCAGGCATCGAAAGCGCTAGTCCTGCAAAATGGATCCTGCTCAAAAAGACGCGACGACCAGCCTCAGAGGCCGACCAGCGCGCCCGAGATTCCCGCCGCGCGGATCAGCGCGCCAACCACCAGCCCATCGACCAGGTTGATGGCGATGAACACCACGATGGGTGACAGGTCGATCATGCCCAGCGGCGGGATGACCTTGCGCACGGGAGCCATGATGGGCTCTACCAGCTGCATGACCAGCAGCGCGCCTGGATGACTGGCATTGGGAGCCACCCAGCTCAGGATGATCATGACGATCATGGCAAAGAAGTAAATCTTCAGGATGGCATTGGCCAGGGCCGCTACCCCGGCAATCAACAGGCCGGGAATCGGCGGCATGCCCAGGCCAATGACCATGAAGATGGCCACGATGCTGACGACCTTCAAGACGAATCCTGCCGCAAGGGTGGCCATGTCGAAGCGACCTGCCACGGGGCCCAGGACGCCCTGGAACAACCCTACCACCGGCTGGGTGATCTTGACCACCGACTGGCTCAGGGGGTTGTAGTAATCGGCCCGTGACGCCTGCAGCAAGAAACGCAGCATCAACAGAAACAGATAGATATTGATCAGTGTATTGACGAGCATTAGCCCCGCGCTGCCCAGTTGGCTTCCCATTACTGCCTCTCCTTCGATCTTGGTATTGGTGTGCAAAATAAACGCTAAAGGCGTATCAGGCACGTCATCCTGTGTGTAACGCAGGCATTATGTGTGTTGGCCGAGCTCTTTGGCCATGGCGTCGGCACGCTGAGCACACGCTTGCATGGCATCAGCGATGATGGTTCTCAGTTCGGCCTCTTCCATGTGGGCAATGGCGCGTTCGGTGGTGCCGCCCGGCGACATCACGTTCTGTTTCAGCGTGGCGGGGTCTTTGTCGCTGTGCTTGGCCATGGTGGCGGCACCTAACGCGGTCTGGATGGCCAGCCGTCGCGCCGTGGCGGCCGAAAGCCCCTGTGCCACGGCGGCTGCTTCCATGGCTTCGAACATCAGGAAGAAATAGGCCGGTGCACTGCCGGACACGGCGGTGACGGCATTCAGCAGATGCTCTTCTTCGACCCACTCGACGATGCCCACGGCTTCCATCATCTGAGTGGCCAGTTCGCGCTGGGCCTCGCTGACGGCCTGGTTGGCATAGAGACCACTGGCACCCATGCCGACCAGGGAGGGCGTGTTGGGCATGCAGCGTACCAGAGCGTTACCACCCCCTAGCCACTGGTCGATGGTGTCAGCGTCCAGGCCTGCCGCAATCGAGACGACCAGCGGTGCCTGCTGCTGGACGCTATCGCGCAGGGCCTCACAAACGCCACGCATGATTTGCGGCTTGACGGCCAGGACGACCACGTCAGCGCCACTCACCGCCGCGTTGTTATCGGTATGGGTATGAATGCCCAGGCGCGAGGCCAAAGCTGAAAGCTCGCTCTCGTTGGGGGCCGTGGCGGTGATGTCGCCAGGCGCGACACCGCTGTCGATCAGGCCGCCGATAATGGCGCTGGCCATGTTGCCTGCGCCAATGAAGGTGATCTTGTTCGCCATGGGGGTATCCTTTTTTGCAAATGGCTGCGGCGTGCCGCAGAAAATAAGCCGTGTTCGGGTGGTCGCCGTCAACTCCGAGCGCCAAAAATGGCGGTGCCCAGCCGTACCAGCGTGGCACCTTCCAGAATCGCGGCTTCGAGGTCATCGCTCATGCCCATCGAGAGCGTATCCAGCGGTGCCTCGGGCAGGGCTGCCTGCAGCGTTTCCAGCAGCGCCCGTAGCTCTGCCAACGGCTTGCGCTGCGCGTCCAGCGTTTCCGCCGGGGCAGGAATCGCCATGAGGCCCCGCAAGGCGAGGCCGGGCAGGGGCGCGATTTCCCGGGCCATGGCCAGCGCATCTTCCGGTAGTACCCCGGATTTGCTGGCTTCGCGACTGATATTGACCTGCAGGCAGACATTCAACGGTGGCAGGTGGGCCGGGCGCTGTTCGCTCAGGCGTTTGGCAATCTTGAGGCGGTCGACGCTGTGTACCCAGGCAAACTGTTCGGCCACGGGCCGGGTCTTGTTGGATTGCAACGGGCCAATGAAGTGCCAGACAATGTCTTCCAGGTCGGCCAACTGCGCCTGCTTGTCCAGCGCTTCCTGCAGGTAGTTTTCGCCAAACGCCCGCTGGCCGTGCTGCCAGGCCAGGCGCACGCTGCTGGCGGGCTTGGTTTTGCTCACCGCCAGCAGCGTTGCACCGTTCGCGGGTCGCCCGGCCTGGTCGAGCGCCTGGCCCAGGCGTTCGCGCGCAGCGGCCAGTGACTCGGGAAGCGCGTTGTCTGTCATACTCAAACACCTTACCGCAGCTGGGAAAAGAGAGATGGATATTACCGAACTGCTGGCATTCTCGGCAAAGCAGAATGCGTCCGACCTGCATCTTTCTGCAGGCTTGCCTCCCATGATACGTGTTGATGGCGATATCCGTCGGCTTAATGTGCCCGCCATGGAGAACAGTGACGTTCGGCGATTGATCTACGACATCATGAACGATCGTCAGCGCCGCGACTATGAAGAGCATCTGGAAGCGGACTTCTCTTTCGAGGTGCCCGGCGTTGCGCGTTTCAGGGTCAATGCCTTCAACCAGGCGCGGGGTGCCGGGGCGGTGTTCCGTACCATTCCCAATGACGTGCTGTCGATGCAGACCCTGGGTATGGGCGAGGTGTTCGAGCGTCTTGCCATGCTGCCCCGGGGATTGGTGCTGGTGACAGGGCCAACGGGGTCGGGCAAGAGCACGACGCTGGCGGCCATGATCGATGTCGCTACAGACGCTCCTCAAGCGACAGGGGGGGCACACTGAGCGATGCTCAGGCCCGAGCCAAGGGAACGCTGTCGGTCAAGGAGTAGCGGCGCGGTATCAGGCGGCGTAAATACCGCCCAGTACACGCGGGCCGCTAGCACCCGTCACGGAAGGCAGGTTGCCGGGGAGCCCATGCAGGCGCTGATGGGCCAGCCAGGCAAAGGCACCCGCTTCGATCCAATCTTCCGGCCAGCCCAGCGTGGCCGGTGATACCAGCGCCATGTGCGGCAGGTGGGCCGCCAGCCTCTCCATCAAATGGTCGTTATGGGCGCCTCCTCCGCAAACCAGCAGGGTCGCTTTTTGATCGTTCAGCGGCAGTTGGGCGATGCCTTGCGCGATACTGGCCACCGTGAGTTCCGCCAGCGTGGCCTGAATGTCGCAGGGCGCTTCGTGGCCGGTGAGGTGGCGCTGTAGCCAATCCAGGTGAAAGAGCTCACGGCCCGTGCTGCGCGGTGGTGGCTGCTGAAAGAAGGGCTCTTGCAGCAGCCGCTCCAGCAGTGCGGTATCCACGCGGCCACTGGCTGCCCAGGCACCCTGTTGGTCAAATCGACCGGCATGATGCTGGCCAAACCAGGCATCCAGCAGCACATTGGCCGGCCCCGTATCGAACCCCACCACCGCCTGCCCTGGTTGGCTCGATAGCCAGGTAAGGTTGGCAAAGCCGCCCAGGTTGAGCACCAGCTGTTCACCTGCCCGTGCTCCGAACAGTGCCTGATGAAACGCAGGAGCCAGGGGCGCCGCCTGGCCTCCTGCAGCCAGGTCACGACGGCGAAAATCCGCCACGACGGCGCAGCCGGTCAGTTCTGCCAGCAGGCTCGGGTTGTCCAGTTGCCAGGTATAGCGTGGCCCGCCCTGGTGCCCCTCGGGGGCATGTTCGATGGTCTGGCCGTGGCTGCCGATGGCCGCTATCTGGTGGTGAGCGACGCCATGCTCTGCCAACAGGGTGTTGACGGCCCGTGCTTGCAAGCGGCAGAAAGCATCTTCGGCAGCGGCCAGCTCGGCAAACGTCACCGACGACGAGTGGCATAAATGTAGCAGTTGCCCATGCAGCGCATCGGGCATGGCAACCGCCGTGGTGCCGATCAGGGTCGGAGGAGTATGGGGCGTTATTTCGACGAGGGCGGCATCGATGCCGTCCAGGCTGGTGCCCGACATCAGCCCGACATACAAGGTCGGTAACGCGAGAGGTGAAGTTTTCATATCGCCATGCATCCAAAACGGGGTGAAGGCTCAACCAGTGCCTTGGGGCGTGGTAATATCGCCCGCATCACGGTTAATCGCCTATATACGGCATATAGTACATGGAGAGAGGCAATGAGTGAGGTGGATCAGGCGTTAGCGCTGCTGTCGCGAGGTACGCATGAAATCCTGGTAGAAGACGAGCTGCGCAAGAAACTGGCGTCGGGCCGCAAGCTGCGCATCAAGGCTGGATTCGATCCTACCGCCCCCGACCTGCACCTCGGCCACAGCGTGCTGCTCACCAAAATGCGCCAGTTCCAGGATCTGGGGCACACGGTGATCTTCCTGATTGGTGACTTCACCGGTCGGATCGGTGATCCCACCGGCAAGAACGTCACCCGCAAGCCGCTGACCGAAGCCGATGTCAAAGCGAATGCGGAAACCTATAAAGAGCAGGTTTTCAAGATCCTCGATCCTGAAAAGACCGAAGTCCGTTTCAATGCGGAATGGTTCGGTGAGCTGACCGCCGCGAAGATGATCGAGCTGGCCGCCCAAAGCACCGTGGCCCGCATGCTGGAGCGTGACGACTTCGAGAAGCGTTACAAGGCCAATCAGCCCATCGCCATTCATGAATTCCTCTACCCGCTGGTGCAGGGCTACGATTCGGTTGCGCTGGAAGCCGATATCGAGCTGGGCGGTACCGACCAGAAGTTCAACTTGCTGATGGGGCGTGAAATCCAGAAGCATTTTGGCCAGGAGCCACAAGTCGTCATTACCATGCCGCTGCTGGAAGGGCTGGATGGCGTCCAGAAGATGTCCAAATCGCTGGGCAACTACGTCGGCGTGGATGAAGCGCCGGGGTCGATGTTCAACAAGCTGGTCTCCATGCCTGACAGCTTGATGTGGCGCTACTTTGAATTGCTCTCGTTGAAAACCAACGAAGAGATCGCCGCGCTGAAGCTCAGCGTGGAGCAGGGTGCCAATCCTCGGGATGTGAAGATGGAGCTGGCGCGTGAGCTCATCGCCCGTTACCACGGCGATGAAGCAGCCGCGAATGCGCATAAATCGGCGGGCAACCAGCTGGCCGAGGGTGAGCTGCCGGAAGACCTGCCGGAAGTGACGGTGGATTTCGAAGGCAGCGAGCAAGCGCCCATCGCCGCGGTTCTGAATCGCTCAGGCCTGACAAAGAACAGCGCCCAGGCCAAGGACATGCTGAAAAATGGCAGCGTCAAGGTCGATGGCGAGGTCGTTGCTCAAGATGCCATGCTGGCCACCGGTAAGGTGTACGTCATCCAGGCAGGCAAGAAACGCTACGCTCGTGTGACGCTTGCTTGAACTTTTTGAAAACTTTTTCAAAATAGCCCTTGCCAACCCGGCAGCGAATCCGTAAAGTACGCATCCGCTGCCGGGGACGCCAAGCGTTGCCAGCGGTGAAGAAGGTTGAAAACCTTTGGTTTGTCAGGAAGTTAGCGTCATCTGTTGGTTGGATTGATCGCTCGCTTCACTCGCTGAAAACAGCCCTTGACAAA
>NZ_PINZ01000047.1:0-23987 GCF_002810305.1 Halomonas sp. 141 | reverse complement strand
AGCGGCATGGAGCCAGTCTCCGTGTCCGATTCTCGTTGAATTGGGAATCCTCGTCCTTCAGGGCGAGGAGCAGTCAACTATTCGACGGCAGAGTGGTGGCGGTTGTCGGGCAGCGACGATGCCGTGGGCTTCCTGGCCAATGCGCGCAGCTACTTCATCTATGCGGGCTGGCACGGGTATTTCTTGATCATCGCCATGCAGTTCTATGCGGCGTATTGGGCATTTACCCGCTGGCAGCTGTGGCGGGTGAATCCGGTGCCCTGGCTTTGGGTGGCGTGTGTGGTCAGCATGGCCTACTGGGGGCTGGCGTACTGGTTCCAGGTAGAACCCCCTGGCTACTTGCTGTGGATCGCGCCCCTGGGGTGGGTGTATCTCTTCTTTCTGGCGCTGGTGCTGGTGCGCTATTACCCGCTGGCGCCTCGTGCCGTGCTGCAGGAGCGCCCCGTGTGGCTGCAAACGCTGTCGCAGTCCCGTTGGCTATGGGGGTGGGTGGCGCTGATCGTGATGGCCACCTTTGCTCATTGGCTGGCGTTCTCTTCCAAGGAAGTCTGGGTCATTCCCTTTTTCGTGCTGTTCGTGCTGGTGACCATGCGCCGCTTGAAGGGGCGCCGAGCGCCTGGCTGGGTGCGCTATATCAATGCCTACTCCTTCGGTATTTACCTGGCCCACCCGATGTTTTTTGCCATTACCGATACCTTGGTCGGCGTGGAAACGCTGCCGCTGGTGCTTTACGCACTGCTCTTGATCGTGGTGGCCAGCGTGGGCTCGGTGCTGTTGAACAAGGCGGTGAACACCACCACTTGGGGCGCCATGCTGTTTGGCAAACGCCTGAAAGTATGAGGCTGGCGTTAGGTAAGCCTCGCTGGGGTCGTTCAGTATGCCTTGTGGATTGGGGAAGGCGTTGAAGAGTGATGAAGGGACGAGGGCGACGATCAGTGTGGGGGGGGGGCGGTAGAAAAGCGTGCTTTCAACGCGCTCAGTGGAGAGCCTCGCGGCAACCCCAGTGCTTGCCCGCTGAGGGTCTTCAGGCGGGTAGGGCAGGCATGCAGGCGCTGTAGCAGGTCGGTCATTGCCGTGACCTCCAGCTCGGGGTCGAAGCCTCCCAGGCGTTCCAGCCAGGTTCGGCTGATGGCCATGTAAGGGGGCAATGCGGCGTTAGGGCCACGTAGCTGCTGCCAGAGGCGCTCTGGCAACCGAGGCGTCATCGCGCTGATGATCAGCGCATCCAGCGTTTGCGTATCTAGCTCGGGGTACAGCAGGGGCCATAGCTGTGCAGGCAATACCTGTTTGTGCATGGCCACCAGCAGCCATTCTGCTTGGCTGACATACGCCGCCTGATTCAGGCGAGCGCCCAGTTTCTTCTCTGGGGTGACGAGGCAGTGGGCGTGAAAACGGTGCTCCAGGGTCGCGAAGCGCTCATCCAGAAACGCGGCGGTCACGATCACGGGCACGAGATGCTCGGCCAGGCCAGATTGACGAATGGAGCGCAGGTGGCGAGGAAGCCAGGCTCCCGCCACGGAAGCATCGACGATAAAGCAAACCGTACCCATGAAAGCGGCTTCCTTCGTAGTAACAACTTTCCGTTTTGTAATTTATTGTAGGCATTGGTTTCTTTTCGTAGCAAGGAGAAATGGTGGAGAAAAGCATAAAAATAGACTGCCTTGCTATGCACTGATTTTGTGCAATAAGGGAATTTTTTGTATTTTTTTGGTGCATATTGAGCTTGAGACGTGCTTCATGCAGTAGCGTAGTGGGTAAATGCTACATCAGGAGGCATCGGAGAAAATGATTTTTGCTTTTTGAATCATGCTGTTATTTTTTCAAAAGCCATATTGGTGCAAAGTTGGCATGCTACGTGCTTATATTTCGTGACAGCTTCGTAGGCAGTTTCATGAACAGTTTCATGGGCCGTTTGTCAGTCGCTAGCAGGCCATAGGCAGAAGCCGCTTGGCGTGCTACAACGATAGCCGGTCTGAAATGATCGCTGGGCGATTTGTTATCCATGGTCAAGCAAACGTAAAGCGAACAAAAAAGACAAACGCGCCACGTGCCAAGGCATGTAGACGATTTGTTGAATAACACTTTTATCGATAGCTTATTGTTTCAAGCTCTAAGCCACGCTCATACCGGAGGACACTATGTCAGCCAAGACTCTTGCGCTAATCGAAGAACATGACGTTAAGTGGGTAGACCTGCGTTTCACCGACACACGCGGTAAAGAGCAGCACGTGACCGTGCCTGCGCGTGACGTGAACGAAGAGTTTTTTGAAAACGGCCAGATGTTCGATGGTTCTTCCATCAATGGCTGGAAAGGCATCAACGAGTCTGACATGATCCTGCGTCCGGAAGACGGCACCGGCTTCCTGGACCCCTTCACCGAAGACGCTACCCTGATCCTGCGTTGCGACATCATCGAGCCTGCCACCATGCAGGGCTATGACCGTGACCCGCGTTCCATCGCCAAGCGCGCCGAGGCCTACCTCGAGTCCACTGGCCTGGGTGACACTGCGTTCTTCGGCCCCGAGCCCGAATTCTTCATCTTCGACGAAGTACACTGGAAGTCCGACATTCAAGGCTCCATGTACAAGATCACTTCCGACGAAGGCGCCTGGGCCACCGACAGCAAGGTCGAGACTGGCAACCTGGGTCACCGTCCGCGCCTCAAGGGTGGCTACTTCCCGGTTCCGCCGGTAGACAGCTTCCACGATATCCGTGGTGCCATGTGTAACACCCTGGAAGCGATTGGCCAGACCGTCGAAGTACACCACCACGAAGTGGCCAACGCCGGTCAGAACGAAATCGGCGTGAAGTTCAACACGCTGGTGAAGAAGGCCGACGAAGTTCAGGAAATGAAGTATGTGATCCACAACGTGGCGCACGCTTACGGCAAGACCGCTACCTTCATGCCGAAGCCGCTGGTAGGCGACAACGGTTCTGGTATGCACGTACACCAGTCGTTCTGGAAAGATGGTCAGAACCAGTTCGCGGGCGATGAGTACGCTGGCCTGTCTGAAATGGCGCTGTACTACATCGGCGGTATCATCAAGCACGCCCGTGCTCTGAACGCCTTCACCAACGCTTCTACCAACTCGTACAAGCGTCTGGTACCGGGCTTCGAAGCGCCGGTCATGCTGGCCTACAGTGCTCGTAACCGCTCTGCGTCTATCCGTATTCCTTACACTGCCAGCCCGAAAGGCAAGCGTGTAGAGACTCGCTTCCCTGACCCGACTGCCAACCCCTACCTGGCGTTCGCAGCGATGCTGATGGCGGGTATCGACGGTATCAAGAACAAGATCCACCCTGGCGATGCCATGGACAAGAACCTGTATGACCTGCCGCCGGAAGAGGGCAAGTCGGTTCCCACCGTGGCTCACAGCCTCGACCAGGCCCTGGAAGCACTCGATGCTGACCGGGCGTTCCTGACCGAAGGCGGTGTATTCACCGACGAGATGATCGACGCTTACATCGAACTGAAAATGGAAGACGTCGAGCGTATCCGCATGACGACTCACCCGATCGAGTTCGACATGTACTACAGCTGCTAAGCTGATGGCATGACTGCTAAGATCACCCTTGCGGTGTGACGAGCCAAAACCCCGCCTCGGCGGGGTTTTTTTATGGGCAGAATAGTTGAGGAGGCAGCATGGTGAGTAAGCGGCGTGTTGCATGGTCAGCCATATTATCCACAGGGGTTTTCGTGGCCGCCTGCCTGTGGGTAAGCGCTGCCAAGGCACAAACGGTGTACCGCATCGTTGATGCCCAGGGCAACGTGACCTTTACCGATAACCCCGAGCGCGGCGGCGAAGTGTTGCGGCTGGCGCCTCTGCCCAGCTTGCCCGCTGCACGCCCAGCCGCGCTCTCGGCGGCACGCCCTGCAGGGCGCCCGGGCCAGCCGTTCATGCCCTATGACCGGTTCATCATCGTTGCCCCCGCGCCTGGGGCTTCTCTGCGCGGTGGCATGACGCCAGTGGAGGTCAGCGTTTCCCCTGCGCTGCGTGAGGACCACCAGATCCAGCTGCTCGTCAACGGCGAGCTTAGCCAATCCCCTCTGCATAGCGATGCCTTTTGGCTGGCAGGCTTGCCCCCGGGGCAGCATCGTTTGCAGGCAGAGCTGCTGGACAGCCAGGGGCGCATTCAGCATCGCACCGATCAGGTGACGATTTTTATCGCTGATTAAGTGTATGCACTATAATGGTGCGTTGAATTAGCTAAATCTTCCGTCCCTTGCGCTATAAACGCCCGAGCGGTATCGGTAGGCTGCCCCTAAGCCGTGCATGGCGCCGTTTTGGGTAACCTGGCGCGCTTTTTGCACTTCCTCAGCTAAATCACTAACGCTACGGTTAGCGACGCTTCAGGACACGCCATGTATCAGCGCTTACTAGAACACCTCACGACGGCGGTATTGCTGCTGGACGGCGAACTTCGGGTTCGCTGGATGAATCCGGCCGCCGAGGCGCTGCTGGCGGTGAGCTTCAGTCGGGTACAAGGCATCAGTCTGGACACCCTGCTGGGCGGTGACGAGAGTATCGATGACGTGCTGGCCAAGGCGCGCGATGCGTTTCACCCTTACACCCAACGCGAAGCGCGTATTACGCCGCTCAATAGTGACCCCCTGACGGTGGATTACACCGTGACGCCGCTGTCCGCCGACGAGCTGCTGCTGGAGGTGGAGCCCCGTGATCGGCTGATGCAGATTTCCCGGGAAGAAGCGCTGACCACTCGCCAGGAGACCATCAAGGTGCTGGCGCGTGGGCTGGCCCATGAGGTGAAAAACCCCTTGGGCGGTATCCGCGGCGCGGCGCAGCTGCTGGAGCGCGATCTGGACGACCCGGCCTTGCGGGAGTTTACCCACATCATCGTCGAGGAAGTGGACCGTCTGCGCGATCTGGTGGACTCCATGCTGGGCCCCAACCGCATCATCAAGCATGAGCCGGTGAACATTCACAAGGTGCTGGAGCGCGTGCGTGCGCTGCTGTTGGCCGAGCATCCGCAGGTCACCGTTAACCGCGATTATGACCCCAGTCTGCCGGACCTTTCTGGCGACGAGTCGCAGATGATCCAGGCCGTGTTGAACGTGGCCCGCAACGCGGTACAGGCCATGAGCGAAGCCGACACGCCGTCCCCCACGCTGACCCTGCGCACCCGTGCCCGCCGCCAGTTCACGCTGGGGGCCGAGCGCCATCGGCTGGTCAGTGAGGTGGGCGTGATCGATAACGGCCCCGGCATTCCCGATGCGTTACGTGAAACGCTTTTTTACCCCATGGTGTCAGGCCGCGCGGAAGGCAGCGGCCTGGGGCTATCGATTGCTCAGTCAATTTTGCATCAACATCAAGGATTGATCGAATGCGATTCCCGACCCGGACACACCGAATTTCGTTTACTGATTCCATTGGTTATTAATTTACCGGAGATGCGTCATGACTGAGGCGACACGTACCGATGTTGCACGGGTGGTTATCGTCGATGATGACCGCGCTATCCGCTGGGTGCTGGAGCGCGCGCTAGCGCAACCCGACCTGGATGTCGAATGTATCGAGCGGGCGGATACGGCGCTGGCTCGGCTGCTGGAAAATCCACCAGATGTGCTGGTCACCGATATTCGCATGCCGGGAATCGACGGCCTCGACCTGATGTCTCGCGTGCGTGCGGCTCACCCCGATCTGCCGGTCATTGTCATGACCGCCCACTCGGACCTGGATAGCGCGGTGGCCTCTTATCAGGGGGGCGCTTTCGAGTACCTGCCCAAGCCCTTTGATGTCGACGAAGCGCTGGCGCTGGTGCGGCGGGCGGTGGCCCATGCCCGCGAGCGGCAGCGGCCGGTCAGCGTACCGGAAGGGCTGAGCGCCGAGATCATCGGCGAAGCGCCTGCCATGCAGGAGGTGTTTCGCGCCATTGGCCGCTTGTCGCACTCCCATATTACGGTATTGATCAACGGGGAGTCGGGCACCGGTAAAGAGCGGGTGGCCCAGGCGCTGCATCAGCACAGCCCGCGCTCCGGCAAGCCGTTCATTGCCCTCAATATGGCGGCAATTCCTCGTGACCTGATCGAGTCGGAACTGTTTGGCCATGAGAAAGGCGCCTTTACCGGTGCCGCCCAGCAGCGCCAAGGGCGTTTCGAGCAGGCCAACGGCGGTACGCTGTTTCTGGATGAAATTGGCGATATGCCCGCCGAGACGCAAACGCGCCTGCTGCGGGTGCTGGCCGATGGCGAGTTTTACCGGGTCGGCGGCCATACGCCGGTCAAGGTGGATGTGCGCATCATTGCCGCTACCCACCAGAACCTGGAATCTCTGGTGGATGAAGGGCGTTTTCGTGAGGATCTGTTCCACCGCCTGAACGTGATTCGGGTGCACCTGCCGCGCCTGGCCGAGCGCCGTGAAGACATCCCCCGCTTGACGCGTCACTTCCTGGCGGAGGCGGCCAAGGAGCTATCCACCGATATCAAGGTGCTGACGCCCGAGGCAGAAGCTCACCTGACGCGGCTGCCGTGGCCGGGTAACGTTCGTCAGCTGGAAAATATCTGCCGTTGGCTCACCGTGATGGCATCGGGCAGGGAGATCCTGATCGAAGACCTGCCTCCCGAGCTGCGCTCGGTCAGCGCGCCGGAAGGAGGTGCTTACGGTGATTGGCGCTCGGCCTTCCGGGATTGGGCCGACCACGCCCTGGCCGAAGGGCATACGCACCTGTTGGAAGAGGCGGTGCCGGATTTCGAGCGCATCCTGATCGAAACCGCCCTGAAGCACACAGGGGGGCGCAAGGGGGAAGCGGCCGAGCTGCTGGGCTGGGGGCGCAATACCCTGACACGCAAGCTCAAGACGCTGCTGCCCGCGCTAGCCGACGAGTAGCCCTGTTGGCAATCGCCGTCGGCTCGGCGATGCTGGCCCGGAACCACTAAAAAGCCCGCTGACACGGTCAGCGGGCTTTTTCATGCCATCCTGTTGATGGCATGCGGGGCAGCTTAGTCGTCTGCGCCCGGTACGCCGCCCAGCTCTTCGATCAGCGCCTTGTAGCTTTCGGTCTGCTCGGTGAGGGTCTGGGTGACTTCGTCTTCAGACAGGTACACCACCGGCATCAGGATGCGCTCTTCGGTGATCTCGATGAAGCGCTCATCCTGAGTGGCGGCTTCCAGTGCTTCTGCCAGGCGCTCGACGTGGGCATCCGGCGTATTGTTGGGCACCATGACCACGCGAATTTCTGCCGGGTTGATG
The DNA here is from genome assembly GCF_002810305.1 of Halomonas sp. 141. Lineage (NCBI taxonomy): Bacteria > Pseudomonadati > Pseudomonadota > Gammaproteobacteria > Oceanospirillales > Halomonadaceae > Halomonas > Halomonas sp. 141. The sequence continues at coordinate 16,779 of NZ_PINZ01000047.1, read as the reverse complement.
TCATAACCGGCTTCTTGCAGGCTGGGCGCATCCGGGAAGGCTACCAGACGGTCTTCTGCCAGGCTCAGCAGGACCGGCATTTCACCCGTTTCTGCGTAGCCGGAGTGGGTGCCGCCGCTATAGGCGAAGTCCACGTCGCCAGAGAGAATCAGCGGTGCCATGCCAGCGCCGCCTGCCGTGGGCACGATGCGCAGGTCAAGACCTTCCTGCTGGGCAATGTACTCGATGATCATGCGATCCAGGGCGGTCTGCGTGGCATAGCTGGTGCCGGGGTTTTCGCGGGCATACTCCACCAGCGACTCCCAGCTGTCACCAAAGGGGCGATTCTCGCCGGTCACGATAGCCGACTGGCCCAGCGTCACGCCCGCCACGTAGCGGAAGTCGTCCAGCTGGTAGGCGGTTTCCGTGGCCAGCGGGCCGTAGGTGATGGTCATGGAGGTGCCAAAGGCAAAGGTGTAGCCTTCGTCGTTATTGTTGGCCAGGCGAGTCAAGGCCACGCCACCGCCCGCGCCCGGCTGGTTGACCACGTTCACCGGCTGGCCCAGCTCTTCTTCCAGTACGTTGGCCAGCACGCGGGCTTGAATGTCGGTGCTGCCGCCTGCGCCAAAGCCGACGACCATGGTCAGCGGCTTGCTGGGGAAGTCATTGGCCTGGGCGGTGCCAGCGGCCAGGGTCAGCGCTGCCGAAACGATGGCGGTGGTCAGAAGATGCTTTTTCATGGTGGTTTCCTCGATGGTTTTTTCTTGGTAGTGAAGGTTGCTCGGTTTAGCCGTGTTGCCGACGCTGCCGGTACTGGCGATAACTGCTCCACAGCAGGTGCAGTACCAGCAGGCCAGTGGCGACCACAAACGTCAGTGCAATGGGGCGCTGCATGAGAATGCCGATGTCGCCCCCGGAAAGAATGACTGACTGGCGCAGGTTCATCTCCAGCATGGGCGTGACGATGAAAGCGACCAGGAAGGTCACGAAGGAGTAGTCATGCTTCTTCAGGAAATAGCCGAAGATCGCGAAGCCAAACACGGTCAGCAGGCCAAAAGTGCCGTAGCCCTGCACTTGAATGCCGGCCAGGCAGAGAAAGATCACCACGGGGATGACGATGTTCTGCGGCACATCCGTGACGCGGGCAAAGATACGTAGCCCGTACCAGCCTACGGCCAGCATGATCAGGCTAGCGACCACCATGCCTGCAAAGATGGTGAACAGCATTTGTGGATGGTCGCGCAGCATCAGCGGGCCGACCTGAATGCCGTGGATCATGAAAGCACCCACCAGCAGTGCCGCCGACACGCTGCCGGGAATACCCAGCCCGAACAGCGGAATGTAGCTGGCGGGAATGACGGCGTTATCGGCAGCCTCGGCGGCGGCAATGCCATTGGGGTTGCCCTTGCCGAAGCTATCCGGGTCTTTGGCGCCGCGCTTGGCGAGCCCATACGCCATGAACGAACCTACCGATGGCCCCAGGCCCGGCAGTGCGCCAACGAACGCCCCGACGCCGGTGCTTTTAAAGATGGTCGGCAAGGTGCTTTTAAACTCTTTAAAGGAGAGGTCGTCTTCTGGGTTATGGCCAAGTTTGACGGAGCTGGCGCCTTTATTACGCCGATAAGCTTCCAGTTGTACGAACATTTCCGAAAGAGCCAGGGTGCCGATCACTAAAGGGAGAATGGGCACGCCTTCCATCAGCTCCGCGTAGCCAAACGTAAAGCGCATGGCGCCGGTTTCTGGGTCTAACCCAACCGTTCCTAAAATAACGCCCATGCCCCCGGCGGCCATGCCCTTTAAAAAAGAGCCTCCGGCCATCCCGGCAATAAAGACCAGGGCAAAAATGAGAATGGCAGCCAGTTCATAAGGGCCAAACTTGAGGGCAATCGAGGCAAAGGGAATAACGACGACGATCAATAGCAGTGTCGATAACAGGTCGCCGACCACCGACGCCAGTAGCCCTACCTTGAGCGCCTTGCGAGGCTGGCCATTGTTGGCCATGGGGTAGCCATCCAGACAGGTGGCTGCAGAAGAGGGCTCGCCCGGGGTGTTGAGCAAAATGGCAGAAACGGCGCTGCCCGCTGCCGTGCCCTTGGAGAGGCCAATCAAAAAGGCGATGGCGGCATAGGCCGACATGTAGAAAGTGAGCGGTATGGCAATGGCAATGGCCACCGATCGGTTCAGGCCGGGAATGACGCCCACGATATAGCCCAATAACACGCCTCCTAAAATGACGCTGATGGAGTGCAGTGTTAATGCATCGCCAAAGGCACTGGTAATAGCACTGAATTCTGGCATGTTAAACAATTCCTATGCGCATGAGTTGCACGGTCAGTAAGTAAAGTGCTGCGGTAGGAATCGCGGCAGAAAGTGCAATAACATACCAGCGCCGTTCACCCAGTAGTGCAACGAGACAACCTATAATAAAGGGGGCCAGCCACGTTAAAGGGATAAAGTTAGCGAGTAGGATAAAGAGTAATACATATAAGAAAGGCCAGGCTTGATACCAAAGATTGATAAGCGATAAACGCTTTAATAAAGGTGCTCGCTGTTGTTTAAGGCGAATAAAACTGACGATAAGGAGTATGGCAGCACAGATCAACATGACCCAGGCGCCTAGCGTGGCCAAACGCTGTGGATGCATACCAAACGCCATGCCGGAGCCACCGTAGCGCGGGATTAGCCAGACCAGCAGCCAACAGGCGACCAGGGTAACGCCGATTCCGGACCACAGGTTTCTTCGCTGTAATTGAGAGTCAGGTGTCATGGGGGCAGTATCAGCAGGTGAACAAGCCTTCTACCGTAGAGATCACGGTTGTTGTAATCAATTGGTAACGAGCTGCATATTAAACGGTACAATCAACGGTTTTTTGAGTATAGAGTAGGCTATACGGAAAGGCGTCATCAGTGCCGCTCAGCGTGCTTTCATGGCTAATGCTGAACCGTAGCAATATAAAATGCTTAGTCTATTAGCTAGCGAATAAACATTTTGGCGCATGGTTTTAACATAAGTGATATTGACCGCTTGTTCAGGATGACGCGTCTGGCATTGGGGTGGGTAATATGAAGATGGCATCGCTCAAGGCCGGGTCGGGAAGCACGCACTCCTCAAGTTCCCAGGGTAAGAGACTGAACGTGTCCTGAATGCCCAGCCCTTCCAACTGGTGCGCTACGCCATGGCCATGCACCACATGCCCAAGACCCATCAGCCCCACGGTCAGGGCACTCCCTTGTGCGGCGTCCGCTAGCCCCTGCGCCATGGCAACGTCCCAGCTGAGCTGAGCTTGAATGAACCGTTCCAGCATGTCGGGATTTTCCTGCCCCATGGCATGCTGGTCGAAGACTTCCTCCAGATACGTTTGGTAGGCGTCATTGGCAGGTCGCGGGGCAGGAATACCGTGGCGCTGTTCCGCGGGAATATGGTCGACCTCTTCGCTGGCCATTCGCTGGCGTAGGGCGGGAGTGATGTTGAGTGCCTTCAGTGGAATGCGGTTCAAGCGCGCAAAGTGAAGGATGGGCCAGTAAAGCTCAGGATCGAACCCCCAGGCTTCCTGCCAGTCGCTCTGCTCCAGAAACGCGTCTTCGGAAAGCTCCCCCGCGACCCAGCCTTCCAGTACCGGCTGCGCTTCTCTGGGCAACATCTCCAGGCCAATCACCATATCGCTCTCATAGGCGTACAGGCCTGCCAGGGTATGCAATTGCCAGCGGTGGTGTTCCATGGCGTCGTGCCGTTCCCCTAGCAGCACCACTGGCCGTTGCGCTGCCAGGTTGAGCACCGCATCGGCAGTCACGGCCTGACCCGATTGCCACCAGCGCCCCTGAAGCTGGCACGTTTCTGTTGCCTGTGCCTGTGCCTGTGCCTGTGACACCATGCCCAAGGCCAGCATCAGGCGGCACACGCCTCTTGGCAAACGGCCCATGGGCTAGCGGCCTTCGTCCTTCAAACGGTTGATTTCCTGCAACAGCGCTTCGGCTTCGGCGGTCAGGGTCGCATTGGCGCGCATGTCGCCATTGCGAGACGCTTGCATGGCCTCGGTGAGTTTGCGTTCGTAGTCCTGCTGCAGTTTTTTTTTGGGGTCGCGCTTGAAAAGTCCAAACATGAGCTACCTCCTATTGTGTGTATATTATTTGTATAGGTTTATGGTGCCCATGTCGAGGTTTTGGCAAGCTAATCCTGGCGTGTGCGAGCATCAGCTGGCACAGGTGGCCAAAAATCGTGTGAAATCCGCCAGGATGACCTCCAGGCTGCTGTGTAGCCGATGGTCGTCATCCACCATGCGCAGCGAGAGCCGCTGGCGCTGGGCGTGCTCGATGACCGGGCCTGGCAGCACTACGTCATCCTGCCAACCGTGAATGATATGGGTGTGTTGGGCCTGAATGATGGGGGAGGTTTCCGGGTAGCGGGGCATGCCGAGCGCGGGAGCCAACAAGAAGCAGCCGAGTACGGGCGTTTCGGCACTCAGTGCCGCACTGATCCATCCGCCCAGGCTAGACCCCGCCAGAATGCATCGGGATGGGTCATCGCCTCGGGCATTCAACGTCTCACGTAAATGAGCCAAACGGGCTGCAGGCTCGCTCATGCCGCGATAATCCATGACCACGGGCTCACAGTCATCTACATGCTCTGCGACGCCTTTTAGCGCCTGTATCTTCAAGGCGCCGGGGCCGCTCTCCAGGCCGTGGGAAAGAAAGACCGTCATCATGGGGTTACTCCGCCGAGCGCTGAATGGCAGCACCACCCCGCTCGATATCCTGGCCCATGCCGCGAACCGTATTACATCCGCTGATGACCAGCAGGGTCGACATCAAAAGTATGCCAAGCAGCATGGAGCGTTTCATGAGAGTGTCCTCAGTGGGGCTCATCCCCGAGAGTGGGGCATTCGATATATAACATAAGCGTTAACGGGGAGGCCCGCCACTGGTCGTGATGCCTGGGTGACACAAACGGCGGTGGCAGGCTAAAAATGCGCTATACGCATTTGTCGCATGTGCCACTTTTACACAGGTTTGGGCGGCTCAGAACACTACGTTGGCATAGATTATGCTCCTTTTTATTTAAGTCAAGCAATTGTTTTTAATGTATTTTTTAATTTTTTTGCAAGTATTGGTCCGCCTTGTGCAGTACCATGGTTAGTAGCATAAACTGCCTCGGGTTCACAGGAAGTGACCCTTCTTTATCAACAGCGTGGGCAGGCTAACAGGCAGTCATGGAGGGCAGGACGCCCAGAAAGCATCAAGGACGTGTAGGGACATCGAGCCTGCTCACTCTTGCCAGCACCTGGATGTGCTGGCCATCAAGGCCAAGGATTGGCAGCGATGCAAAACAGCCATCTCGCTCACGTGGGATGGTTTTTTTGCGTTATTTTTGTTTTCTCAAGTAACTGATTTTAGATAATTTTACAAATCCATCCCTGCGTCTGTACAGTAATGGTACAGATGGGCGCAGTGTTTTGGTCTATCCTGTCGTGTAGATCAACTTTCAGCGGTGAGAAGACGTCAACGCAACGGCCGCACACTGACAGGGACACGCGTTATGGCGATGGTATTGATGTTATGCATGTTCGTGCTCTTCCTGGGGTTTTCGGGGGTGGGCCTGTATATGGCGTTCAAGACGTCATTTTCCGGGGGCCTGGAAGAGCGTGACGACATGCCGCCCGATATGTAAGCCATCCTATGTAAGCCATCCAATACAAAACGCCCGCAGCTGCGGGCGTTTTGCTATCTGACGTTTACTTGCCTTGCCATCGACCCTTGCCACGGTCGGGCACCATCCGGCCAAAGTAGAGCAGTCCAAATGCCAGCCAGCCGACGGTTAGTATGGCCGTGAAGCCCAGCACGGCGGGTGCGCCAAACTGGGCAATCAGCGGTAACGCGGCGGCGGTAAACAGGCCACCGCCCACCACGGGTTCGAACATCAGCTGTTTGTAGCCAAAGCTCTCCAGCGCGCCAGACTTGTTCTTGGGGTCTGCCATGCGCATCAGCAACAGTCCCGTGACAGTGACCCCCATGGATTGGCCGAAGTCACCAATACCGCGTTCGAACCAGTTTTCGGGGATGACGCGGGGAGCAATCACGATCAGTACGAAGAGGCTCCAGGCAATCCCGGCAACGGCCAGCAGCAGGAACGGCACGAAGTAATCGCCCAGTGTGGTCAGCGAAAGCGTTGCGAGGGCGGCCACAATGGTGAAATCCAGAGCGGTGCCTGCAATACGAGACATGGTGCGGGTGGATACGTGCCGTTCCAGCCCAAAGCGCATGACACACAGCTGTACGATCACCCCGCCAATCATGGCGATGGGAAACAGCGGCACGTGGGCGAGTATTTCCAGCCCACCGTCGCGCGCCCAGGTCATCTGCTCGATCCACTGCAGGCCTGTCAGCAGCAGCCAGCCAATCACGATGGCAATGCCCACTAGGCCAATATGCAGGCTCAAAGGGTCGGTGGTGCCTGCCTCTTGTGCCAGATCCTTTTTGAATTCGCTGAACTCCTCTGTAGAGGGCCGCTCGTCTTCACGCAGGCTTTCATCCGGCTGGTCTTCTTCACGGGTGGGCTTGACCACGCCTCTGCGTGCCGCGATGTTGATCATCACCGTACCGATCAACACCCCCGAAACGATGCCGACGGTGGCCAGGCCAAGCGCCAGGTCGGCGCCTTCCTCAAAACCGAGATCGGCGAAAGTGTCGGCCATGCCCGCGGCGGTGCCGTGCCCCCCTTCGAAACCGATTTCAATCAGCGCCCCTACCATGGGGTTCATGTTGAAAAGCGGTACCAGCACCAGCAGGGCAAGGCTTAGCCCGACCACATACTGGCCCCAGGCCATGGTCTGACCCACCACGACCTGGGGCCCTGCGCGTAGCCAGATGGTGCGCAGCCCAGGGATGGCCTTGCCAATGAATAGGGCAGCAAAGACCACGTTGATCAGCAGCCCGGGCAGCGCCGACCAGCTCTCCTGGACGTAAGCGGGGAACAAGCCGGGGCTATCTTCGAAAAGCGTGGGCATGAAGCGCCCGATGACATCGGGGCCGAGCAGCAGTAAGAGCAGCCCGCCAATCACCGAGCTGGGGAGAAACAGGCGGCGCAGCCAGGGCAGCCAAAGGCGCAGCGCGTTACTGACCAGCAGCACCAGCGCAATGAGCACCAGCGCGATAAACAGTTCACCAACGGTCATGGTCATCTCATCGCTCCTTGATGATTCGACAAGGGTAATGAGATAAACGTAGCGCCAATCAAATGAAAGCGCTACGGCGTTCAGGTATTCGAAAAGGGCCTAGCCCATCCAGTAGAGTCCCAATAGCGCAAATCCATAGCCCATGGCGGCCCCGGCCAGCACGTCACTGACATAGTGCAGGCCCAGCCCCACCCGTGAGATCGCGATGATCAAGGCAAGCGGTAACACGATCGGTAGCAGCCAGGGCGTGTGGCTGGCCACCAGCACGCTGAACATCACGGCATGCATGGTATGGCCACTGGGAAAACTGTAGCGGTCTCGGGCGGGTTCGCCGCAGTGGACGCCCCCCAGGTAGGTGATGAAGGGGCGCTCACGACACAGCCGGGTTTTTACCAGCTTATAGACCAGGATCGCCAGTAGCGCGATCAGTGAGTATTGCCACATGCGCCAGAGGCCGTCCGCTTGCAGCCAGGGCTGAGCTGCAATCAGTAGTACCCAAACGGGCCAATCACCCAGTTTGCTGGCCGTCTGGAGCGTCAGACGCCAGGGGCGGTAGAGCGAGAGATGCGTCACACGCTGGCAAAAGCGCCACTCCAACAGGTCAAGACGATCGAATACGACAAGCGGGCGAGCTCGCATGGCGGGCCTCCTGGGCATGGTGCAGGTAACGTAGAAATTGCTCGGCAATGCCCGTCCAGCTCTGTTCCAGCGCGCGCAGGCGGGCGACTCTTCCTAGTCGTGCGTAATCGGCAGGGTGCTGACACAGCGTGACCGCCGCGTGTTGAAAGCCCAGCGCATCGTCGGTCGCCACGGTGATGCCGTTATGGCCACTGTGAATCAGTTCTGCGCTGGCCGCGTGGCGAAACGCCACGACCGCCAGACCGCTGGCCATGGCTTCGGTCACCACGTTGCCCCAGGTTTCAGACAGCGAGGGAAACACGAACATGTCGGCGCTGGCGTAATGGCGAGCCAGCGAATGCTTGTCTACGAAACCGGTGAAGTGGGCCTCGGGCAAGGCTTTTTGCAGCTGGCTGCGGGCCGGGCCGTCGCCGACGATGACCTGAGCCATATCGGGGCGAGCGCTGCGCATGGCTTGCAACGTTTCCTGCAGGAGCGAAAGGTTCTTCTCGGGTGCCAGGCGCCCTACGTACAGGGCTACCGGTTGATGCTCGCTGACACCCCACTGCTGACGCAGCGCGAGGTCGCGGTGGGCGGGCGAAAAGCGTTCGCCGTCGATGCCCCGGGACAGCACCTGTACGTCTTTGATGCCATCCTGGCGCAGCGCCACGGCTTGCTGCTGGGTAGGCACCAGGGTGAGCGCGCAGCCGTTATGGAAATAGCGCAAATAGCGTCGTGTCGCTTTGCTCAGCCAGGCAACCCCATAATCCTGACAGTAGTGGTCGAAGTTGGTATGCCAACCGGCCACCAGTGGCAGGTCCAGGCGCTGGGCTGCCTGGCGGGCTGCCCAGCCCAGCGGGCCCTGGGTCGCCAGATACACGACATCCGGGCGGTACTGCTGCCAAAAGCGCTGAAGCTTCCCGGGGCGGGCAAAGCCTACCTGAACGTCGGTATAGTTAGGCAGCGCAAACCGCCTGACCTGAAGTTCCCGAGTAGCGCACGCGGCGCTTCCGGGTTGACGCGGCGCCGGGCGTATCACGTCCACTGTGATGCCCAGCAACAGCAGTTCACGACACAGCCGGTTCAGCGTGTGCGCGACGCCGTTGATTTCCGGTGACCATGTTTCGCTGACGATACAGAGTCGCATGAGCGATTCATCCCTTTATCACGTTTAGCCACCATGGTGAGGCTCAACAGTGACACCGAGGCGACAGCCAAGTGAACAAGCGATGACATGGCGAATGACCATGCCTTGTGTTGCAGAGAGCAACTATCGTTATATGAAGAAGAACGTGACTTGACCCTGACGGAAGGAACTCAGTCCATGACCTCACGACACTTTGTTACTCCATGCGCCATTGCAGGCGCACTCATGATCTCGGCATCAGCCGTGATGGCCGACGATACCTTTACCCTGACGATCTATCACACCAACGACCTGCATGGCCGCACGGATGCTTACCCGGCCCTGGTGGCCACCTTGAACGAGGCCCGGGAGACCTATGGCGAGGGGTTGCTGCTGGATGCGGGGGATGTCTTCTCTGGGACGCTCTACTTCAACGAGTTTCAGGGCCAGGACGCACTGACCTTCATGAACCTGATGGGCTACGACGCGTTCGTGCCGGGGAATCATGAGTTCGACCTGGGTGACCCTGAGACCGGTCATCAGGCGTTGGCGGCGTTCTTTGCAGGGGCAGACTTCCCCATTTTAGGCGCCAACCTGGACTTTTCGGCTTCTCCCGAGTTTGCCGAGCGCCTCGGGGAGAGCATCACGGTCGACCCCCAGCCGGGGTATCTCTATGACGGTATGATCCTCGAACACCATGGGGAGCGTATCGGGATCTTCGGATTGAGCACCCAGGATAGCGACGCCATCTCCAGCCCGGGCCAGGTCACCATTGGTGAGTATCGACAGGCGGCCGAAACTATGGTCGAGGCGTTCGAGGCACAGGGAGTCAACAAGATCATTGCGCTCACGCATCTGGGCTACGACAGCGACCCCAGCGTCGGTAACGACCTGCTGCTGGCAGAGCAGGTCGAGGGGATCGATGTCATCATCGGGGGGCATAGCCATACGCGGGTTGCCCCGCCTGCGCTGCTGACCGAGCACTGGCCAGCGCCCACCGTGATAGGGCAGGCAGGTGAGTATGGCCAGCACCTGGGAGTCATGCAGGTGACCTTCGATGCCGAGGGCGTGGTGCAGGAGGTCAGCGGTGAGCTGCTGGCCGTTGACGAGCGCACGCCGGATGCGGCTGCGCTGGAGCTTTTAGCACCTTATACCGCGGCCATCGAGGCACTGCGTGACGAACAGGTAGGTGCGAAGGCGATTCTGGCGCTGCCCAACCCTCGTCATGGCCAGGGCGATGCGCTGAGCGTACGCGCCAACGAGACGGCGCTGGGCAACCTGATTGCCGACGGTCAGCTTCATGCAGCGCGCAAGGTGGTACCGGACACCCTCATGGCGCTACAGAACAGCGGCGGTATTCGTGAAGCGCTGCCCCAGGGGGATATCACCGTCGGCGACCTGATCGCCGTGCAGCCGTTCGGTAACCGGTTGACGTTACTGGAAGTCACCGGTGCCGAGCTGCTTGAAACCTTCGAAATCGCCCTGACCAATGCGCCGGACGAAAGCGGCGGCTTCCTGCAGGTGTCGGAAGGCACGCGGCTCACCTACGACAGCCGTCAGCCTGCAGGCGAGCGTCTCATCAGTCTGGAGGTGAACCGCGAAGGCGCCATGCAGGCGATCGACCCGGACAAGATTTATACCGTGGCCACCAACAACTTCACCGCGGCAGGTGGCGATGGCCACACGGCGCTGGGCGCTGCCCATGAAGATGGGCGCTATACCATCGTGGGCCATACCGACTGGGAAATGTTGCGCGATCACGTGGTGTCCCATGGCGAGGTGTTTTACCAGCCTCAAGGTCGCATTGTCGATATTGCCCAGGACGAATAGTCACTTCATCGCCCTGGGCAAGCGGTAGGCTCAGCCGGTGCGCTGCCCCGTGGTGGCATTGAACGGGTGCAGGGCACCGGCGGTGACGTACAGGTTGAGCGTCTCGCCCTCCTGAACGGGAGGCTGGCCTGCGGTTTTCAGTACCGTAGGCTGTTGGCGGTCGGCCAGATGCACGTACAGGTGGCTTTCGGCCCCGGCTGCTTCGTATAGCATCAGCGTGGCTCGTAGGGCGATATGCGGCTCGGCAGGCGGTGTCAGCAGCATGTCATCCGGGCGAATACCCAGAGTGTCCGTGCCTTCCGGCAGCTGGCTCAATATCCCTTGATGATCCTGGGGGGCCAGATAGGCCTGCGGCAGGATGTTCATGGCAGGGGAGCCGATGAACTGGGCCACGAACAGCGTGGCAGGCCGCGTGTAGATCTCCATGGGCGTGCCTACCTGCTCGATATTGCCTGCGTTCAGCACCACCAGGCGGTCGCCCAGGGTCATCGCTTCGAGCTGGTCGTGGGTGACGTACAGGCTGGTGGTCTTCAGGCGACGCTGCAACTGCTTGATCTCGACGCGCATCTGCACCCTCAGCTTGGCATCCAGGTTGGAGAGCGGCTCGTCGAACAGGAAGGCCGAAGGCTCGCGTACCAGTGCGCGTCCCATGGCCACGCGCTGGCGCTGACCGCCAGAGAGCTTGCGCGGTTTGCGCTCCAGGTACTCCTCGATTTCCAGCATTTTGGCGGCGGCGCGCACGCGCTGGTCGATGTCATGCTTCTTGAAGCCACGGTTTTTCAGGCCGTAGGCCAGGTTGTTGTAGACCGTCATGTGAGGGTAGAGCGCATAGTTCTGAAACACCATGGCGATGTCCCGTTCGGCTGGCTCCAGCCGATTGACCACCCGCTCGCCGATCTTCAACGTGCCTTCGGTAATGGTTTCCAGCCCGGCCACCATGCGCAGCAGGGTCGATTTACCGCAGCCGGAAGGCCCCACCAGTACCACGAATTCACCATCTTCGATGTGCAGGTCGATGCCTTTGACGGCTGCCACGTTACCGGCGTAGGTTTTCTTCAGCCCTTCCAGGGTAATGCTGGCCATGGTTACTTCTCCGTCTCGGTCAGGCCTTTCACGAACAGGCGTTGCATAAACAGGATCACCAGCACCGGTGGCAGGGCCGCCATCACGACGGCCGCCATGATCAAGTGCCATTGGGGGTTTTCATCGGAAGTCATGCGCTGAATGCCCATCACGATGGTGTAGTAATCCGGGTTGGTGGTGATCAGCAGCGGCCACAGGTACTGGTTCCAGCCGTAGATGAACATGATCACGAACAGCGCCGCGATATTGGTGATCGAGAGCGGCATCAGAATGTCCTTGAAGAACTTCAGCGGCCCCGCGCCGTCCACCCTGGCGGCTTCCAGCATCTCTTCAGGGATGGTCATGAAGAACTGGCGAAAGAGAAAGGTAGCGGTGGCCGAGGCAATCAGCGGAATCGACAGCCCGGCAAAACTGTTGAGCATCTTCAGGTCGGCCACCACCTGGAAGGTGGGGATGATGCGCACCTCCACCGGCAGCATCAAGGTGATGAAGATCAGCCAGAAGAACAGCATCCGAAAGCGGAAACGAAAATAGACGATGGCAAACGCGGACAGCAGCGAGATGGACAGTTTGCCCAGCGTAATGGCCATGGCCATCACGAAGCTGTTCCACAGCATGGTGCCTGCCGGTGGCGCGCCCGCGTTGGAAACGCCGGACTGCCACATGCGCGTGTAGTTTTCCAGGCCGTGGCTGCCGGGCAGCATGGGCAGCGTGCCGCGCAGCAAGTCGCCGGGTGCCTGGGTCGAGGCCACCAGCGCCACGTACACCGGAAATACCACCACGGCAACGCCCAGGATCAGCGTCAGATGGGCCAGGAGGTTGGCCCAGGGGCGGTTTTCAACCATAACGAAACTCCTCACAATCCGCCTGGGTCAGTAGTTGACCCGGCGCTCGATGAAGCGGAACTGAACGATGGTCAGGGCGATCACGATGGCCATCAGAATGACCGACTGCGCCGCTGAAGAGCCCAGGTTCAAGCCTACGAAGCCATCGGCATACACCTTATACACCAGGGTGTTGGTGGCCTGTGCGGGGCCGCCCTGTGTCGTGGCGTGGATAATGCCGAAGGTATCGAACATCGCGTACACCACGTTGACCACCATCAGGAAAAACGTGGTGGGGGAAAGGAGCGGAAAGACGATGGTCCAGAAGCGCTTGATGGGGCTGGCCCCGTCGATGGCGGCGGCCTCGATCAACGACTGCGGGATGGACTGCAAGCCCGCTAGAAAAAACAGAAAGTTGTAGGAAATCTGCTTCCAGGCAGCGGCAAAGATCACCAGCAGCATGGCGTCGCTTCCCGACGTGCGGTGGTTCCAGCGGTAGCCCACCATGTCGAGCATGTAAGGCACGATGCCGATGGAAGGATTGAAAATGAACCACCACAGCACCCCGGCAATGGCGGGCGCAATGGCATAAGGCCATACCAGCAGGGTGGTGTAGGCGCTGCGCGAACGGATCATGCGATTCACCGTGCAGGCCAGCAACAGCGCCACCGACATGGAGAGCAGCGTGGTGCCGATGGCAAAGGTTGCCGTGACCGAAAGCGCATTGAGGTAGTTGCCATCGCTGAACAGGCGAGTGAAGTTCTCCAGGCCGACGAAGGTCGTGCGCAGGCCGAAGGCATCTTCGCGCAGCAGCGATTGATACAGCGCCTTGCCCGCCGGCCAGATGAAAAAGATCAGCGTAATGACGATTTGCGGGGCCAGCAGCGCATAAGGCAGAAAGCGCCCCGGAAAGGTCATGCGTTTGGTTTGCATAAGCAGGTTTCCGCGAGAACGGGTAGCACGTAAGGCGAGGGGTACGCGGGTCAAGGAGTACCGATGCCGAGCGATACTTGAAACGACTTCGCCGCCTGATATTGATCAGGCGGCGAAGCGAGTGCTTACTTATTGATTGGCAGACTGGAAGTCACGCAGCAAACGGTTACCCCGCTCAACGGCTGCATCGGCAGCGGCCTGACCCGATTTGTTGCCAGTCATGACGGCTTCCATCTCTTCGGAAATGATGTCGCGAATCTGCACGAAGTTGCCGAAGCGCAGGCCCTTCGAGTTTTCGGTGGGCTCGTTCAGCGTCATCTGCTTGAGCGAGATATCCGCGCCTGGGTTCTCGTCGTAATAGCCCTGCTCGGTGCTCAAGTCCCATGCCGCCTGAGTGATCGGCAGGTAGCCGGTTTGCTGGTGCCACTTGGCCTGCACTTCGGGCTCTGAAAGGTACTCGAAGAAGGCAGCAACGGCTTCGTACTCTTCATCGCTATGGCCTTGCAGTGCCCACAGCGTGGCACCCCCGATAATCGAGTTCTGCGGCGCGCCGTCGACATCGGCATAGTAGGGCTGCATGCCGAAGCCTACTTCGAAGTCGGCGTTGGCTGCCACATCTGCCCGTGAGGCCGATGAGCCGAAGAAGATCGCGCACTCCTGGGAGTAGAACATGGGTTCGGCATCAGGGCCTGAACCGGGGCCGCCCCATTTGTAGGCGCCTGCGTCCTGCCAGGCTTTCAGGTTGTCCCAGTGGCGGGCCACCAGGTCGTTATTGAAGTTCAGCTCGGTGTCCAGGCCACCAAAGCCATTTTCCAGAGTGCCCAGCGGCGAGTTGTGCATGGCGGAGAAGTTCTCCAGCATCACCCAGCTTGGCCATGAAGAGGTGAAGCCACAGCGTGCGGCACCCGACTCGGTGATTTGGGTGGCCTGTTCGGCCAGTTCTTCCCAGGTCTGTGGCGGCTGTTCCGGGTCCAGGCCAGCGGCTTCGAACACATCCCGGTTGTAGTACATGATGGGCGTCGAGGAGTTGAACGGGAACGACAGCATGTTGCCGTTGGTGTCCGTGTAGTAGCCCACCACGGCGGGCAGGAAGGCATCCGGGTCGAAGGCACGGCCGTGGGCTTCCATCAGCTCGTAGACCGGGTAGATCGCACCGTCGGCGTTCATCATGGTGCCGGTGCCGACTTCGAATACTTGCAGGATGTGGGGCTGTTCGCCTGCACGGAAGGCCGCGATCGCGCCAGTCATCGTTTCGGTGTAGTTGCCCCGATAGCTGGGGGTGACGCGGTAATCGTCCTGGGAAGCATTGAAGTCTTCGGTCATCTCTTCCAGCAGGTTACCGAGCTGACCTCCCATGGCGTGCCACCACTGAATGTTGGTCGTGGCCTGGGCCGACAGGCTGAAAGTGGCCGTCGCCACCCCGAGGGCAAGAGCATGCAACGTGAAACGAGACATAACGACTCCTTGTAGGTCATGCGCAGTACGTTTGTTGAATTTTTTGGGTGCACTACACAGTAGAAAGTGTAGATGACGCTTTCATGAACGCACGGTGAAGTTGTCGTGACGGTCAGCATTTCCAAATGCCCATGGCGGTGCTAGGGTGGCCAAAAGCCTGCACAGCGAGAGCACTATGAGCGATGTCACCACGCTACTGACCAGACTGGTCGCCTTCGATACCACCTCCAGCGCGTCCAATCTGGCCCTGATCGAATTTGTCGAAGCGCACCTGACCAAGGCTGGCGTCGCTTCCGAGCGGGTGATGAGCCCCTGTGGTACCAAAGCCAACCTGATTGCGCGCATCGGCCCTGATGCGCCCGGCGGGGTGATGCTTTCCGGGCATACGGATGTGGTGCCCGTCGTAGGGCAGCCGTGGAGCAGCGACCCGTTCACCCTGCGTGATGGGGGCGATGGTCGGTTGTATGGGCGAGGTACCTGCGACATGAAAGGGTTCATCGCCTGCGCGCTGGCCATGGTGCCCGAGTGGGTCAAGGCGCCTTTGCAGCAGCCGGTCTACCTGGGCTTTTCCTATGACGAAGAGATCGGCTGTGTCGGGGCGCCGAGTCTGATCAAGCGCTTTTATGAGCACTACTCCACCACGGCACGGGTCATCGTCGGCGAGCCGACCAGCATGCAGCCAGTGGTTGCCCAGAAAGGCGCTACCAACCTGCGCACTACCGTAGTGGGGCGCGAGGCCCACAGCAGCCAGGTGAACCAGGGCACCTCGGCGATTCATGTGGCGGCCAGGCTGGTCACTTTCATCGAGGACACCATGGCCACGCTGGTCGAAGAAGGACGCGTGGACGAGGCGTTCAACGTGCCGCATACCAGCCTGCACGTGGGCAAGATCAAGGGGGGCACGGCCATCAACATCATGGCGCGGGAGTGCCAGTTCGAGTGGGAGATACGCCACCTGCCCACGGAAACCTTCGAAGAGGTGTATGCCCGCTTCAGCGACTACTGCGCCACGCTGAGTGAGGCCCTGGCGGCTCAGGGGAAAACCGTCGACATCACCACAGAGCCCTTGAACGTGACGGTGCCCGGGTTGGCAAACCGTGACAACCAGCAGGTGCTGCAATTGGCAGAAGCGCACCTTCCGGCAGGCTGTTGCCAGCATGCCGTGGCCTACGCCACCGAGGCTGGCCAGTTTCAGGGGCAGGGGCTGCAGACGATCATTCTGGGGCCGGGCAGCATTGCCCAGGCGCATCAGCCGGATGAGTATATCGAGGTCTCACAGCTCGAGGCATGCCAGCAGTTCATGCAGCGCTTGGGTGGCTCCCTGCAATCGGCCTATCAAGCCGATGACCATGCCTGAAGTCGAGCGCTCACGCCCATAAAAAAAACATCCGCCCGGTGACGCGGCGGATGTTTTCATGATGCTTTAGAGCGATCAGTGCTGAGGGTAATGCTCTTCTTGACATCCTCCCCTCCCTCAGCTTGCGCTGCCGTCTAGCGACGGAAAGGAAGGGGATTCCCAGGTTGTTACCTTTCTGGTTTCTGCTTCCAAGACGATTGCCCGAGGGAATGGCTTGGTTATCGCCGTAAAAGTCCCACAGTGGGGATTTTTACGGTGGCGAACCAACTCATATCCCCCAGGTCTCACATCGTCTCCACAGACGTAACTTTCCGAGTGCCCCTCGGTAGGTCGTGTCGACGTGAGTAGTATAGCACTGTACAAATCATCAGCAAGGGCATCCTGCGGATGCCGCGCTATCCATCC